>JAODBN010000322.1 GCA_025463965.1 Acidimicrobiaceae bacterium | reverse complement strand
GTCCTGGAACGGCATGTCCTGGAACGTCATGTCCTGGAACGGGATGTCCTGGAACGGGATGTCCTGGAACGGCATGTCCTGGAACGGCATGTCCTGGAACAGCATGTCCTGGAACGGCATGTCCTGGAACAGCGACTCGTGGCAGTAGGCAGCTGACGGGTCAGGGACGGCAGCCCGAGCGCCCGCTTTGCGTATGAAGACGTCGACCGCGGCCATCATCGCCGGCACCAGCATTCTGGGTGCCGGCAGTGCCGCGCTGATTGCCTGGAGATTCGCCGCGATCGGCCTCGGCAGTCCGGGGGTGCTGGCGACGCTCGGGGTGTTCGTCGTCGCCAGCTGGATCTGGCAAATGACGATGTATGTCGATTCGACGTCACAGGCGCACAACCTGGACGAAGGCTTCTTCCTCGTCGCCGCGCTGGTCCTTCCTCCGTCCGGAGTGTTGTTGATCTTCGGGCTGGCGGCAGCAATCGCCCAGGTGGTGCATCGGCGAGCTCCCTCTAAGTCGGTCTTCAACTTCTTCATGGAGCTGCTGGCGATCAGCGCGGGACTGGCAGTTCAGCACGCCATCGCACCGCCGACCGGCCACCTCACCGTGCTCGAGGTTGCCGCGGCCGGGCTTGCCTCGATGGCGTATTTCGCGGTGAATTCGGCGCTCGTCTCAGCCGTTGTGGCCTCCCTCGGGCAGGTGGAGCTACGGGAGGTGCTGTTCGGCGGCACTGGGCTGCGCGTCAGGGTGCTCGGTGCGTCCCTCTGTCTCGGGCTCGTGGGCGGCGTAGCTGTCTCGGCGTATCCGAGCACCGTGGTGCTCGTGGGAATCGCCTTCTGGCTCTGCCGTCTGATCCTCGCCAGCCACTTCCGGGCACGCCACGACCGCACACGCACCCTGGGCCTTTTCGATGCCGCCCTCGACGTTCACCGCACCATGGGGGAGGCCGCCGTCACCGAAGCGCTCTCCAAGAGTGCCTCGTCGCTGCTGCGCTCGCCCCGGGCCGAGTTGCTAGACGAGGCCCCCGCGGACTCCTCAATGGCCGCAGAGGTCACCGTCGACGGAATCACCCGGTGGTTGAGCGTCGACGGTAGGTCACGCCAGGAGCCCTTCGACGAGGCCGACCGAGCCCTGCTCGGAGCACTCGCAGCCGTGGGGTCGGGGGCACTCGCCAACTCTGCGCTCTACGAGGAGCTGCGCCTCAACCAGCAGCAGACCGCGGCCATCACCTCGAGCCTTGCCGAGGGCGTGTGCGCGTTCGACGTGGAGGGACGCCTCGCCTTCTTGAACCCCGCCGCCGAGGTGCTGCTCGGGCGTTCCGCCGCCGAGGTGCGTTCGCTCGTCGAATCGGGTCACGCGATGACCTTTTTGTTCGAGCCGGCGCACCATGCCCTGAGCACGAACAGTGCGTCGCGCGACAAGCGCTCCGTCTTCGTGCGCAGCGACGGCATCGAGTTCCCTGTCGAGTTCTCCTGCTCGTTGATCCACACCGAAGAGCGCGTGGAAGGAGCGGTCCTCGCGTTCAGGGACATCTCTGAGCAGATGGCCTATGAGGACCAGCTTGCTCACCAGGCCTTCCATGACGCGCTCACGGGACTTCCCAACCGAAGGCTCTTTCTCTACAAGCTCGAGCGTGTGCTGAACCGCACCGAACGCGGCGAGTACGCGCATGCTGTCCTCTTCGTGGACATCGACCGGTTCAAGCTGACCAACGACAGCCTCGGTCACCAGGCGGGCGACCAGCTGCTCGTCACTATCGCCGAACGGCTCTCCACCCTGGTGAGCGAAGGGGACACCTTGGCGCGATTCGGCGGGGACGAGTTCACGGTCCTGCTCGAACGCGTCGCAGGTGCAGCCGAGGCCGAGTCGGCGGCGCGCGAGATGTTGGACCTCATCACGTCGCCGATCTCGCTCGAGGGTGGCCGAAGCGTCGTCGTGAGCGCCAGCATCGGGGTCGCGCTCGGCGCCTCGGGCGTGTCACCGGATGACGTTGTCCACGACGCGGACGTCGCCATGTACGAGGTGAAGCGCGCCGGAACGGGCGGCGTGGGGGTCTTCGACTCTGGGGCGATGGCCAAACGCTCTGCCGAGCGGATCGACCTCGAAGCGGAGCTGCGCGAGGCGATCGGTTCCGACGAGCTACAGGTCTACTACCAGCCCATCTTCGCTACCGGCACCGGCAGGATGATCGGAGCGGAGGCTCTCGCGCGTTGGGAGCATCCCGGTCGCGGCCTGCTCGAGCCGGCACGGTTCATCTCTCTTGCCGAGGAGACGGGGCTCATCTTGGCGCTCGACCGGGCGGTGCTCGAGCGCGCCTGCATGCAGGGTTGTGAGTGGTTGGCCCAGACGTCGGGGGCCTTCACGATCTCGGTCAACCTGTCACCCCGCCAGTTCCAGGCGAAGGATCTCGTCGAGACCATCCGCTCGACGCTGGCGAAGACCGGATTCCCGCCATCGCACCTGTGCCTGGAGATCACCGAGAGTCTCGCTTGTCACAACCTCGACCGCTCGATCGCCACCCTCGGCGAACTGAAGAAGCTCGGGGTGCGCCTGGCGATCGACGACTTCGGCACCGGCTACTCGTCGCTCAGCTACCTCAAGCGGTTCCCGGTCGACATCGTGAAGCTCGATCGCAGCTTCGTCGTGGACTTCGACTCGAGTCCGGTCGACGCGGCGATCCTCGCGGCCGTCATCGATCTGGCGCTCAAGATCGGCATGGTTCCCATCGCCGAAGGGGTGGAGACCTCAGAGCAGCTGGCCGGTCTCGCCGCCATGGGCTGCCCGGTGGTGCAGGGGTTCCTGCTCGCACGCCCCATGTCGGCTCGCGAGCTCGCTCTGCTGTTGCGGCGCGACTCGGCACTGCCGGAAAGTGACACCCCGATCGCGACGATCGCCTGGGCCGCCAGCTGAGGCGTCGTCTGCGGGTCCTGCCGGCTCGCGGCTGAGGCCGGCGGGGTCCTTCAGGGACGGATCGCCACCGTGGCACGCAGGTCCCGGTGGTCCGAGCCCGGGCCGGCGCCGGTAGTGATCTGGGTGACGGCCAGCTCGGATCCGGTCAGCACGTGGTCCAGGCGCAGCAGCGGCGGCAGTGGCGACATCAGCTGGCTCCAGGTCATCGAGAGGTCCTGGCCACGTGCCGCAGCGGCGTCGGTGAGGCCGAGACCGAGGATCCGCCGGAAGCCGGCGTTCCCCCAAGTGGCGTTGAAGTCGCCCACCAGGAGCAGTCGCCGCAGTCCGCCAGCGCGTACGAGCTTTCCGATTGCGGACAGCTCGCCCGACCATTCGCCGACCGTTGCCCGCAGTGGCGCGGAGGTGTGCACGACGATGAGGTGCACGCTGCCCGACGGGGTGAGCACGTTGGCCTCCACCGCCAGCGGGACGCCGCCGTCGAGGACCACGTGCTCGTCGGCGAGCGGGTAGCGAGAGGCGACGAACAAGGCGCGCGGGTCATAGCGGTCGAGCTGGATGCGGTGCGTGAGACCGGACAGGACGCCGTCGTCCGCGAGCTGCTGGCTGTCCGCGGGACTGGCCTCCTCCATCGTGACGAGATCGGGGCGCTCCGCCCGGATCTGTGCCGCGTACCCGGCCATCGACTCGTTCCCGGAGTTGACGTTGGCATCGAGGAGGCGCAACTTCGGGGCCGTCGCCGTCCAAGCCGGGGCGGGGCTGGCGGCGACGAGCTCTGGGAGCGCGAAGGCCAGGTGTGCCACAACGACGAGCACGGACAACCCTGCGAGGAGCCATCGCCTAGTGAAGGCGGCGAAGCCGAGCACCAACCAGGCCGGCAGGTAGATCCAGACGGTGCCGGCATCGAGCATCGCCGTCGGCCACAGCTTGTCCCACGCGACGAGTCGCAGGAGCGCGAAGAGGGCCAAAACCGCGCTCAGGAGCCACCCGAGCGCGCCGAGCGCCGTGGAGAGCTGCCGGCCGAGCGACCGGCCGGCAGGCGGCGCGGCCGGCTCCGGGGTGGTCAGTGGGGGAGGGGGCGAAGTGCGCAGGGTCGTCCTCGAGGTCGGCACCCGCGTGGTCGAGGGGCTCGGGGGCACGCTAGCCAGCTGGGTCCCAACCGCGGTCCCGGTGAGACGCCGACGGGGCGCGTCGTCCAAGGCGCCCCGGCGGGGTAGAACGGCTGGCGACGGCTCCCGCCGCCGAGTCCTCGAAGAAAGGCCACTCCACCGTGTGGTATTTGCTCCGCAAGATCCTCCGGATCCTCGTGCGCCGCCGTGCCATGCGCCGCCGTTCCGCACGACGTGCGCTGCGGAGAAGCTCCTCGCGCTAGTAGCTCGGGCTGCCGGGGGCAGGGCCCGAAGCGGGTCAGCCAGTCCTTCGATTCAGCGGAGCGCGTCGCCCATGCGGTAGTCGTGGGTGAGCTCGTCCAGCTCCTGTTTGAGCTCGGCGGGAAGCGTGACCTCGGCGGCCGCGAGGCTGGCATCGAGCTGCTCTGGGCGGCTGGCGCCGATGATCGGCGCGGTGATCGCGGGGTTGGCCAGCACCCAGGCGACTGCGAGCGTGACGAGCGGTAGCCCGGCGCGCTCGGCGATCTTGCGCAGCTCCTCGACCGTGGCGAAGTCGCGCTCGTTCCAGTAGCGGTTGCGATAGAGCTCGCCGGCACCGCCGAGGGTGAAGCGCCCCTCCGGCGGTGGGGCGCTGCCCTGGTGCTTGCCCGACAACAGACCGCCGGCGATCGGGTTGTAGGGGATCACGCCGATGCCCTCCTCCACGCATAGCGGGAGGAGCTCGCGCTCGATCTGTCGGAACAGCAGGTTGTAGCGGGGCTGTGCAGACACGAACCGCACCAGCCCGAGCGCCTCGCTGCGCCCGACGGCGCGGGCGAGCTGGTAGGCGAGGAAGTTGGAGCAGCCGACGTAGCGGACCTTGCCTGAGCGCAC
>JAODBN010000315.1 GCA_025463965.1 Acidimicrobiaceae bacterium | reverse complement strand
AGTCCTGTTTCGGGGAGCGCCTCGAGGGCCTCGAGCAGTTGCACCGCGCCAGCCAGCAGCTGCAACACGACGGCCTGCGCTATCTCGTCGAGGCGAACCTCCGGCGAGCCCCGCGCTCGAGCGGCGTCATCCCTTGGCAGTTCAACGAGTCCTACCCGAACGCGTGGTGCACCGCGGCGGTGGACTACCTCGGGGACCCCAAGCCCGCCTACTTCGCCGTGCGCCGCGCCTATCGCTCCCGGCATGTTTGTGCCACCTTTTCCACATGTGCCTGGGGTGGCTTGGAAGAGGTGCGCGCCACCGTGGTGGCCTGGGGCGGACCGGGCTTCGTATCGGCCCGCATCGTGGACACCTTGGGCTGCACCGTCTCCGAGGAGCGATTCGCGCTCGATGAGCCCGTGGCGAACAACCCGGTCGTCCTCGGTGAGCTGCGCGTCGGCCGATCGGCGATCCGGACCGACGCCTTCGTGCTGGACCTCTCCTTCGACAATGACGACAACGGGCCCAACCGCTACCTCATGAGCCGGACCGAGGACCTGTCGCCCCTCCTCGAGCTCGCCCCCGCACAGCTCGAGGCGAGCATCGAGGCGGACTCACTCTGGCTGCGTCATCTCGCCGGCCCTGCCGCGCTCGGGCTCGTCGCCTCCGACGCCCGGGCGCCGGGAGCAACGGGCTGGCTGGTGCTCGAGGACAACCTCGTCGACCTGCTGCCCGGCGAGCAACGCCGGATCGGGCTGTGCTGGCGCGCCGCGCCGCTCGCGGACCGGGTTGTCCGGCTGTCAGGTTGGAACCTCGAGACGCGGCTGCTGACATGACGCGGCCCACGTCCGTCCCTCGCGATCTCCCGAGAAAGAGGTAACACCATGAAGCTCGCCGTAGTCGGCGGTGGCTCCACGTACTCCCCCGAGCTCGTCGACGGGCTCATCCGCATGCGAGATCTGCTGCCGGTGGAGACCCTCGTGCTGCAAGATCCCGCGAGAGAACGCCTCGAGGTCGTGGGCGGCTTGGCGCGCCGCATGCTCTCCACGGCCGGTCATCCCACCGAGCTCGTGCTCACCGAACGCCTGGAGGAGGCAGTCGAGGACGCCGACGCCGTGCTCATTCAGCTGCGAGTCGGCGGCCAGGCCGCACGCGCCACGGACGAGCGCCTGCCGCTCGCGTGCGGGTGCCTGGGCCAGGAGACGACAGGGTTCGGCGGCCTCGCCAAGGCGATGCGGACCGTTCCGGTGGTGCTCGAGATCGCGGATCGCGTGGCGGCGCTCGCGCCCGACGCGTGGATCGTGGACTTCACGAACCCGGTCGGGATCGTGACGCGTGGGCTGCTCGACGCCGGGCACCGCGCCGTCGGCTTGTGCAGCGCCGCGATGGTCTTCCAGCGCCACTTCGCCAAGGTGCTCGGGGCGGACCCGGCCGAGATCGAGCTCGACCACGTCGGCCTGAACCACCTCACCTGGGAGCTGGGGGTCCGCCGCGACGGCAACGACGTGCTCGGCGCGCTCACCGACGAGTACGTGGACCGCGTCGCCCCCGCCTCGGGCCTGCCGCCCGCGCTCGTCCGACGCCTCGGAACGGTCCCCTCCTACTACCTGCACTACTACTACGAGCACGACAAGGTGGTCGAGCACGAGCTGACAAACCCCTCCCGGGCCGAGGAGGTGGCAGAGATCGAGCAGGAGCTTTTGCGCCAGTACGCGGACGAGTCCCTCACAACCAAGCCCGAGCTGCTCTCGCGGCGCGGTGGCGCCTTCTACTCAGAAGCCGCTGTGGAGCTGCTCGCCTCGCTGTTCGGGAGCAGCGCCAACAACCGCCACGTGGTGAATCTGCGCAACCGCGGGACGCTTTCTTTCCTCGCTGACGAGGCGGTCGTGGAGGTCTCGGCGACCGTCACCCCCGAGGGAGCGACCGCCGTTTCGCTCCCCCAGCTCGGGGCGCTCGAGGCCGGCCTCGTCGCCCACGTCTCTGCCTATGAGGAACTGGCGCTCGACGCGGCGCTGCGCGGCGGAAAAGAACGGGTGTTCCGCGCCCTGCTCGCCCATCCGCTGATCGGCCAGGCCGACCAGGCCGAGACCCTGGCTGACCTGTTGATCGACGCGAACCGCGCCTATCTCCCGTGGGCTTGAGGCCGGCGCGGGCCCCGAGCTGCTCGAGGCGCTGGCCATGAGCGGTTGGACGGCGTCCGCCGGCGCGGCGGACGTGCTCGGGGTGGACGGCGGCAACTCGAAGACCGAGTTTCTCGCCGCGACCATCGAGGGCGAGCTCGTCGCCTACGCGCGCGGACCGGGGAGCAACGTGCACGCCATCGGGGCGCCCGCGGCGATCGAGGTGATCGCCGAGCTGGCATCGATGGCCGATGTCGTCGATCTACCGGCTCGGGCCGCGCTCTTTCTTTGTGGCGTGGATGTGCCCAAAGACCGCGACGAGGTGAGCGCGGCGCTCGTATCGCGCCCGCTCGCAGAAGTGTGCACGATCGACAACGACACCTTCGCCCTGCTGCGCGCGGGACGCCGCAGCGATGACGCCGTCGCCGTGGTGTGCGGCGCGGGGATCAACGTCGTGGGCAGGAACACTTCTGGCAGAACGATTCGCTATCCCTCGCTCGGGTGGGAAACGGGTGACTGGGGTGGCAGCGAGATGCTGGGTCGAGAGGTGATCTTCCTCGCGGCGCGTGGTGAGGACGGCCGTGGAACGCCGACCGTGCTCGCCGAGGCAGTCCGACGTCACTTTGGCGCCTCGGTGGAGGAGGTCGGCGAAGCCGTGCACTTTCGGCGGCTCCCCGTGACGCGCCTTGGCGAGCTCGCGCCTGCGGTGCTCGCCGCGGCGAGCGACGGAGACTCGGTGGCAACCCAGCTCGTCGCCCGGCTCGCCCGGGAGATCGCGCTGATGGCCCGGCGTGGCCTGTTCGACCTCGGGTTGGCGAGAAAGCAAGCGGACGTCGTGCTCGGGGGCGGGATGCTGAGCGGCGGGAAAGGGCCCCTCGTCGACGCCGTGCGCGCTGAGCTCGCCGATCTCGCCCCCGCGGCCCGGCCCCTGATCGCGTCGGATCCCCCGGTGATCGGCGCAGCGCTCGCTGCGCTCGACGCCGCTGGCGCGACGGACGCGGCAAAGGAGCGCCTGCGGGCCGCGTTCAAGCTCCGGGTGGCACCGGGCACCGGCGAGGCTGCTTCGTAGTTATTGGCAATTACTGCCACCACAACCGCGCGCGCTCTCGAGCCCCGCTACGATGGTGGGCCCAGGGGCGAGGTCCGGTGCGCGCTGCTGTGCCGTCGCACCTCGTTGCCCCGCTCTGCGTCTGCCTGCTCTTGACCCTCGCTGTCCCGCCCACCGCATCCCGTCCTCGCCGCCGCCCACCTGCAACGCTCCCGAAAGGCCTCCTTGCCCCGCAGTCCCGCCGCGCCCGCCGGCGCCCCGGTCATCGACGCTCCTCGCGCATCGCCGAGCCCCCCCGCCATCAGCGACGCTCCTTCCCCGCAAGACACCACGAGCACCGTGCACCAACGCAGCGGGGAACGCCGGCGCCAGGCCCGGGGTGCCCACTTGTCGTTTGCCATTCAGGTCGCGAGCATGGCCACGTCCTACGGTCTGCAGATCCTCCTCGCCCGTTCGCTCGGGACCGGCGGTTTCGGCCTCTACAGCTACGTGCTGGCGTGGATGGGCCCGCTGGCCATGTTCGCCGGGCTGGGACTTTCCACCGTGGCACTTCGCTTCCTGCCCGTCTACCGCGACGGCCGTGACGGCGAGCGTCTCGCCGGGCTGGTGCGCGCCACCGAGAACATCGGGCTCGCCGCGGCGATCGCTGCCGCCATGGCCGGCAGCCTGCTCGCACTGGCGTTCTCCTCGCATCCCGCGCCGCTTCTCGTCGGACTGTGGACGCTCCCGCTCGCGGTCCAGATGAACTCCTACTCCGAGCTCGCCCGCTCGGCCGAGCGATTCCGCCTTGCCTTCGTGCTGCCCTTTTTCCAGCAGCTCGTGATGTTGGCGGGGGCCTTCGTCCTGCTCGCTTTGGCGCCGCACGGGCTCGCGCCGTCGGAGGCGCTGCTGTTGCCGGCGGCGGGCACCCTTTGCGTGCTGCCGTTCCAGCGGACTGCCTTCCGCCGCGGCATGCGTCGTGAGCTCGGGGGCGAGGTGCTCTCGCGTCCGCGCTACGAGCTGCGCAACTGGATCGCGCTCGGCCTCGCCTTCGTGGCGATCGACGCCTCCGAGACC
>JAODBN010000298.1 GCA_025463965.1 Acidimicrobiaceae bacterium | reverse complement strand
GGACAATTTCGCTCTGCAGTGCGGTTTCTGCACTCCAGGCTTCCTGATGATGGCCAAGTCACTGCTCGAGCGGAACGACGACCCGACCGAGGAAGAGGTCACGGACTACCTGGAGGGCAACCTGTGCCGGTGCACCGGCTACGAGCCGATCGTGCATGCCGTCCTCGACGCGGCGCGCCGCATGCGGGAGATGGCCCGGTGAGCGGGGCAGCGGACCGGACCGGTGGGCCCGCCGCCGACGCCGCCAGGAGGGTCGCTGGCCGGTCCGTGCAGCGGCGCGACCTGCTGGAGAAGGTGACCGGCCGGGCCGTGTACACGGTCGACGTCGTGCCGCCGGGCTGCCTGCACGCGAAGGTACTGCGGGCCGACCGCGCGCACGCGCAGATCGTCTCCGTCGACACCGCCGCGGCGAAGGCCGCCCCGGGCGTCGTCGCCGTAGTGACCGCCGACGACCTGGGCGGGCTCTTCCCCCGGTTCGGGCACATCGTCGCCGACCACTGCATCCTCGCTATCGGTAAGGTGCGCTATTACGGCGAGCCGGTCGCGCTGGTCGTAGCGAACAGCGTCCTCGCCGCGGCCGATGCCGTCGAGCTCATCGAGGTGGAGTACAAGGACCTCCCCGCCGTCATGAATCCGGAGGAGGCGACGGCGCCAGGCGCGCCGCTGGTGCACGAGGAGAGCTACGGCGCCAGCGGTGACGAGTCTTTCACCGCCCTCGCGGCCACCCCAGGTGCGGAGGAACTGGCGCCGACCAGCAACGTCGCGCACGAGAACAACCTTGAGTGGGGTGACGTGGACGCCGCCTTCGCGTCGGCGGCGCTCGTCACAGAAAGCGACATGCGGTACCCGATGCTCTACGGGTACGCGATGGAGCCGTATAACGCGGTCGCCTGGTTCGCCGACGGCGGCCTGCGCGTGGTCAGCAGCGCGCAGCACCCCTACATGGTTCGCACCGACCTCGCCCGGGTGTTCTCGCTGCCGCTCGCCCAGGTGCGGGTCGAGGCGCCCTACCTCGGCGGCGGCTACGGCACCAAGTCCTACACCAAGATCGAGCCGCTGGCGGGGGTCGGCGCATGGGTCACCCGCAGGCCGGTCAAGCTGGTCCTCGACGTCGAGGAGGCGAGCTACACCACGCGGGCCGACGCGGCCCGGATCCGCGCCCGCACCGCCTTCGATGCCGACGGCGTGATCCTGGCCCGCGAGTTCGACCTCGTCCTTGATTCCGGTGCTTACGCCGACAACAGCCCGCTGGTCCTGGCCAAGGCGGTGAACCGGGCGTTCGGGCCGTACCGGGTGCCGAACTTGCGGGTGCGCGGCCGCTCGGTCTATACCAACACGTCGCCGGCCTCCTCTTACCGCGGCTTCGGCGCCCCGTACGGTCCGCTGGCGGGGGAGAACAACCTTGATCAGGCCGCGGAGAAGCTTGGCATCGACCCCGCGGAGATCCGGCGGCGCAACCTGGTCGGCCACCACGAGGAAATCCTCCCGGGCAAGCGCGGCCTCGACGCCGACCTCAAGGCGGACCTCGACATCATTGTCGACGCCCTAGCCGGCCACGCGACCGGGGCACCGGGCACCGGGCTCGGCTACGGACTCACCGCCTCCGACGCGGGGGCCTTCCCGGTCTCCACCGCGATGGTGCGGGTGCAAACCGACGGCTCGGCGGTGGTCCTGAGCGGCTCGACCGAGATGGGCCAGGGCAGCCGGTCCGTGCTGGCGCAGATCGTGGCGGAGGAACTTGGCATCGAGATGACCGCGGTGTCCGTGGTCCAGTCGGACACCGGGGCAGGCAGCTACGAGCGGACGACCGGCGCCAGCCGGACGACCACGCTGGCCGGACTCGCGGTGCAGCGCGCCTGCGCCGACGCCCGGGCTCAGCTCGCACGGATGGCGGCGGAGGCCTACGAGTGCCCCGCTGAGGAGATGGAACAGGTCAACGGCGGGATCCGGTTGCCCTCCGGCGTCGTCGGCTTCGGCGACGTCATCACCAAGTGGTTCGGCGCGGATGCCGGCGAGGTGACCGGGGTCGGCAAGGTGCGGCGCGAGGGCGCGACCAAGAAGATGCCACCGTTCTGGGAGGTCGGCGTGGTGGGGGTTGAGGTCAGCGTCGACAGCGAAACCGGGGTGGTGCGCGTCGAGCAACTCGCCACCGTCGCCGACGTCGGCTTCGCCGTCAACCCGCGGGCGGTCGAGGGACAGGACCTCGGCGCGGCGACTCAGGGACTTGGCGGCGCGCTCTACGAGGAGCTCGTCTACGACGGCCAGCAGCTGGCCAATCCCAACATGGTCGACTACCGGGTCCCGCGCATCACCGACGTGCCGAGGCGGATCCACACGGTGATCGCGGAGCGCGGCGACGGCGTGGGCCCCTACGGCGCGAAGGGCGCAGGCGAAGGCGCGCTCAATCCGGTGGCGGCGGCCGTCGCCGGCGCGGTCGGGCGTGCCGTGGGCCGATGGCCGACCCGGCTGCCGCTCACTCCAGAACGGGTGTGGCGGCTGGCTAACGACCTGGCCGACTCTGACGACGACTGACTTCTTGGAGATCTCACGTGATCACTTTCGGATATAAGGCCTCCGCCGAGCAGTTTTCCCCGGCCGAGTTGCTGCGCTACTCGGTGCTTGCCGAGGAGATGGGCTTCGACTCCGTCTTCGTCAGCGACCACCTGCAGCCGTGGCGGCACGACGGCGGGCACGCGCCGGCGGCCCTGCCGTGGCTGGGAGCGCTCGGCGCCGCGACCGAGCGGATCGTCATCGGCACCAGCGTGCTCACCCCGACCTTCCGGTACCACCCGGCGGTCGTGGCCCAGGCGTTCGCGACGCTGGGCTGCCTGTTCCCCGGGCGGGTGGTGCTCGGCATCGGCTCCGGCGAGTCGATGAACGAGGCGCCGCTTGGCATCGAGTGGCCCGAGCCGAAGGAGCGCTTCGGCCGTCTCAAGGAGGCCATCGAACTGATCAAGCTGCTCTGGTCAAACGACCGAGTCGACTTCGATGGCCAGTACTACCGGGTGGACAAGGCGACGATCTACGACCGTCCCGAGCGGCCCGTCCCGCTGTACATCGCCGGGTCCGGCCCGGCCGCCACCAGGCTGGCCGGGCGCCGCGGCGACGGCTTCATCACGACCAGCGGCAAGGCGCCGACCCTGTACACCGACACGTTGCTTCCGGCCGTCCGCGAGGGTGCCGCCAAGGCCGGCCGTGACCTCGCCGACCTGGACCTGCTCATCGAGATGAAGGTGAGCTTCGATGACGACGCCAAGCGGGCGATGGACGACTGCAAGTTCTGGGGCGCGCTCGCGCTGTCGCCGGAAGAGAAGACCGGCGTCGAGGACCCGGTCGAGATGCAGCGCCTCGCCGACGCGCTGCCCGCCGAGCGCGCCGCCAGCCGCTTCCTGGTCTCCTCCGACCCCGGTGAGCACGTCGAGGGGATCAAGCGCTACCTCGACCTGGGCTTCACCCACCTCGTGTTCCACGCACCCGGACCGGATCAAGAGCGTTTCCTCCGGCTGTACGGCGAGCACATCATCCCGCGGCTGAAGAAGCTGGCCGGGTGACCGATATGGCAGCTCACGTCAAAATTCCAGAGCATTGTGATCGGGTGTACCCAAGCGAGCGAGCACAGGAGAGGCCATGGCCAGTGAGCCGCTAGACAGTGTTACGGTCGACCACGCGAGGAGCGCCTCCCCTGTGAGGTCCCCGACTGTGGCAGCCGGAATTGATCCCGCCCAGCGTGACCGGTGGCGCTGGTTCCAGCGCGGCCTGCCGTACATATCGGTGCTGGTGTTCCTCGGGGTCTGGCAGGTCGTCGGCGACCACATCGACCCGATCCTGCTCGCCACGCCGGTCAACACGGCCAAGGCGTTCTGGGACCTGCTGACCTCGGGTCAGCTTGGGCCGGCGTTCGGCTCGGCGATGGCCGACCTCGGCATCGGGTACGGCCTCGCCGTCGTGGTAGGCGTGGTGGTCGGCATCCTCATGGGGCGCAGCCGGACGGCCGAGCGCGTCCTCAACCCGTACGTTAACTTCTTCCAGGCCACGCCGCTGATCGCGCTGGTCCCGCTGATCGTGATCTGGTTCGGCGTCGGCCTTGAGGCCCGCGTCGCGGTCACGTTCATGCTCGCGATCTGGTCGATCATCATCAACACGGCCACCGGCGTGAAGGAGACCCCGGACGCGCTCATCGACGTGGGCCGCGTGTACAAGCTCTCCCGGCTTCAACTGGTGAGCCGGGTGGCGCTGCCGCACGCGGTCCCGAGCATCTTCGCCGGCCTGCGCATCGCGCTGGGCAAGGCGCTGATCGGCATGGTGATCGCCCAGATGGAGGTCAGCGTCTCCGGTCTTGGCGGGCTCATCATCAATTACGGTAATGCCTTCAAGACGGCGTACCTGCTCGCGGCCGTGTTCACCGCCTCGCTCGTCGGCATGATCGCCGCGGCCCTGCTCGAGGTCCTGCGGCGCTGGTGGTTCCCGTGGACGACTAACGACGACCGGAACCTGTGGTGAGCCCCGTGATCGACCAACAGACCGTTCAGCGAGGAGAGTTGCCATGACTGCCATGGGCGGAGCGCGCATAGAGATCTCCGGCGTGGGCAAGCGGTACGCCCAGCGCCGCAATTCGGCCCACGTCGTCCTCCAGGACATCACGCTCACCATCGAGAGCGGTGAGTTCGTCAGCCTGGTGGGCGCATCAGGGTGCGGCAAGACGACGCTCCTGCGCATGATCTCCGGGCTGGCTCCGTACTACCCGGGCACGATCAGCATCGACGGCCAGGTGGTGCGCGGCGTGCCCAAGCGCGTGGGATTCGTCTTCCAGGACGCCGCGCTGCTGCCGTGGAAGACGGTCAGCGGCAACGTCGCCGTGGGGCTCAACGAGGTCCGGGGCAGCTACACGCGGCAGGAGATCGCCGGTATCGTCGAGGAGAAGCTGGCGCTCGTCGGACTCAGCGAGCACGCGCACAAGTACCCGCGCCAGCTCTCCGGCGGCCAGCGGCAGCGGGCGGGGCTGGCCCGCGCTCTCGTTGGCGAGCCGGAGCTGCTGCTGATGGACGAGCCATTCGGTGCACTTGACGCATTCACCCGCCTGCGCCTGCAGGAGGAACTCGCTGACATCGTAGAGCGGCTACGGACGACGACCGTGTTCGTCACCCACGACGTCGAGGAAGCGGTGTTCCTCTCCGATCGTGTCGTGGCCATGGGGGCGAACCCCGGTACTGTGAGGGACGTCGTCGACGTGGACCTGCCGCGTCCGCGAACCTCACGCGAGGCCGCTCTCAACAGTGCGCGCGGGATCGAGCTGCGTGAGAACATCCTTCAACTCGTCATGGGCACCCATACCGACCGGGTGGCCCATTGAATGCCGTTCCTACCGTACGCGCCGCGCTGTATCCGTGGCGGCAACGGACCGTGACCTAACGCTGGAGATTCCCTGTCATGCCTGTCAAAAAGGATCGTGACGCCGAGGCTCGCTTCGCAGAAGTCGTCGAGCAGTTGTCGAGCGGATACAAGACTATAGGGCAGATGGCCTACGGCATTCTGCGCGAAGCCATCCTCAGCGGCGCGCTCGCCCCCGGCGAGTGGCTGCGCCAGGAGTCGCTCGCCGAGGTCATGGGCGTCTCCCGGCTCCCAGTCCGTACCGCGCTGAAGCAGCTCGAATCGGAGGGACTGGTCAGCTTTCACCCGCATCGAGGCGCACGGGTGCGCACGCTCTCGCCAGCACAGATCGACGAGATCTATCGCCTGCGCAGGCTGCTTGAGACGTATGCCCTGCGTCTGTCCATGGCGAACATGAGGCCCGAGCGGCTGGACACGCTGCGCAAGCTGTCTGCCCAGCTTGACGCGAAGCCAGCCGGGGCCGACTTCATCGAGGCCCGGGTGCGGTTCTACCGCGCGGTGTACGACGCCGAGCGTAACCCGCTGACCGTGGAGATGATCGAAGACCTCCGCGGCCATGTCGGCCGCTACCTGTTGCGCTTCCGCTTCGACGAACACGAGCACACGCACTCACGGCTGGTCGATCACATCGCCGCCGGCGACCTCACCGCCGCGGAGCAGTGGCTGTCCCGCCATCTGGA
>JAODBN010000240.1 GCA_025463965.1 Acidimicrobiaceae bacterium | reverse complement strand
CTGACCAAGCCCCGCATCATCGAGCTCCTTCTCATCACGACCGTGCCGACGATGTTCGTCGCCTCTCGGCACCTCCCCTCGGCACGACTCATCGGCCTCACCCTCGTTGGTGGAGCACTCGCCGCTGGTGGAGCCAATGCGATGAACATGATCTACGACCGCGACATCGACTCGATCATGGAGCGGACCAAGAACCGACCCCTTGTCACCGGCGCGATCACCCCACGGGCGGCGATGGTGTTCGCGATCGGCCTCGAGGTCGCATCATTCCTTCTTTTTTGGCAGACGGTGAACCTGTTGTCAGGAGTCCTTGCGATCTCGGCGACGGCGTTCTACGTCCTCGTCTACACGATGTGGTTGAAACGGCACTCGTCGCAGAACATCGTGATCGGTGGTGCCGCTGGCGCCGTGCCAGTGCTGGTCGGCTGGAGCGCGGTCACGAACCGCGTTGGGCTTGCGCCCCTCGTCCTATTCGGCATCATCTTCTTGTGGACGCCGCCCCATTTCTGGGCACTCGCCGTTCGTTATCGCGATGACTACGAGCGAGCAAAGGTGCCGATGCTGCCGGTCACCACAAGCCTGAAGGCTGTGATCCGCCAGATCATCTGGTACATCCTGGCGCTGTGGGCGCTCACCCTCGTCCTCGACCCAGTCGCCCACCTTGGCGTTGGCTATCTCGTGGTGGCGATCGTGCTCGGTGCCGCCTTCTTCTATCGGGCCTGGAAGCTGCGAGCCGACCCCACTCCACCGGCGGCGATGAAACTGTTCGGCTTCTCGATCACCTATCTGACACTGCTCTTCCTGGCGATGGGAATCGACGCCATTGCCCTTCATCCCTGACCGGCAGAATCTCTATTCGGCCGCGGCAATAGCGTGCCCGACCCTCTTCCTGTCGCGCGAGGGTGTCGTCGAGTCTCGAACGCTCTGAGCGGAGACGACGGCCTCGCCCGTGGCCCGGCTCGATCGCCGCCGCGGGAGCTCTGGCCACCGGTGCCATTGACGGGACGGGCGAACCTTGTGGCTTAGCTGTGCAATTTTCGGACCGAGAGCCGCGGTCGGCGCATAAAGGGCGTCTACCAGCCATCATGGCGAATTGGACAAAGCGTCCAGGGCTTGGCGCGGGGAGCCCATTTTGGGCAGAGTCCTTGACGAACGCGCAGGTGAGGCTTAGGTTCACCAGCGGTACGGGTACTTCTGAGTTGGTCCTCCATCGGTGTAGGAGCGAGCCTCGGACCCGGTGTACCGGACGGTCGTCGGCCTCCAAACGGGGGCGACAGCCGGTACAGCGACAGCGGCTGCTCCTCAGGCTGGGCGTGGGAGGTGGGCATGTCGCGTGGTGCACGGCTCGGCATCGTGACCGTGATGCTGCTCGCCGTACTCGGACTCGTGATCGGCACCGTCATGGCGTTCCTTCGCAGCTCACCGGCAACGGTCGACTTCACCGCCAACCATCGGCCCGGTCAGCCGGTCGACATGACCGTTCAAACCGTCGGCTCCGTTGGCATCGACGCCCATCCGACCTGGGTCTCCTATCTCGTGCAGGCCCCAAATGGCCGGTGGGTACACACCACCTTGTGGCAACTACCGGCGCACACGCTCGTCAACGTCAGTCTGTACGAGTACGACTCGGGGAGCCCGCTGCGCAATCCGGAGATCGGCCTCATCATGGGGGTGAACGGTGGCGCCGAGCTTCTCAACGGCAAACCCGTTCCGCTCGTTGACGCAACCGGCGGGAACGGCGTGGCACACACCTTCTCCATCCCCACACTCGGCGTCAATATTCCGCTGCCGGGCGTCGACGGTAGCGCCAAGAACTTCTGTGCTGGGCCGGCACCGTGTACGCCGAACCAAGAGCACAATTTGATCCAATTC
Organism: Acidimicrobiaceae bacterium; assembly: GCA_025463965.1. Classification (GTDB taxonomy): domain Bacteria; phylum Actinomycetota; class Acidimicrobiia; order Acidimicrobiales; family Bog-793; genus JAODBN01. Next base: position 1,072 of record JAODBN010000240.1, on the reverse strand, counting down.
AGCTTCACGACCCCTGGGCCAGGCCAGTACCCGTGGCAGTGCTTCGTTCCCTGTGGCCTTGGCTTCCTCTACGGCAATGGCGGCCCGATGCAGACGATCGGCTACATGGACGGCTTTTTGAAGGTCGTCGCCTAATGGCTGCCACGATTGGGCCCTCCGAAGGGGGCACAACCGAACCCCATCACCTCTGGAGGCTCGTCGCGATCTGGGCCGTCCTCTCCGCGATCCTCGACCCGCTCTTTTACTTCCTCGTCGGCCCGCACGTCCCGCCCGGCGCGCTGACCGGGAATGCCGCTGGCCAGCAGTTCGACTTCAACATCTTGTTCATCCTGGCGTTGCCGGTCATCCTCGGCGTCTGGATCTACATGGGCTACGCCCTCATCGCCTGGCGGGCGACACCGGATCGTCCCGACCCGGTCGGAGTGCCCTCGGCACGAGGGAACAGGACGGTCCAGTCCCTTTGGATCGGGCTCACCACCGCGTTGGTCCTCGGCCTGTTCGTCTTTGGAACCTACGAGCTCGTCGTGCCAGCCGGTGCGGGCGGTGGAGAGGGACCGAACCCGATCTGGACGCCGACCTCCCGCAACGTGTTGCCGATCCAGGTGATCGGACAGCAGTGGAAGTTCAGCTATCGCTACCCAACCTTCGGTGGCATGGAGACCGACCAGCTCTACCTACCGGCGAACACGACCATCGCCTTCCACGTCACCTCGCTCGATGTGATCCACAGCTTCTGGGCCTATCAGCTCGGCGTGAAGGCAGATGCCAATCCGTCCCAGGACAACGTGGCCTTCACCGACACGAGGGGGCCGGGCAAGTTCACCGTTCGCTGCTCGGAGCTGTGCGGCCTGTGGCACGGGGCGATGTTCAACGCCGGGAGCGTGATCCCGCGCGATCAGTTCTACGCCTGGGGCAAGGCAACGGAGGTGAAGCTCGCCGCGCTCACCAAGCTGTTGCCACCATTTGCCTACAGCTACGTGCCCGATGCAAATGGCGCTGACGGCGGCTACTACCCCGACACGAAGGACGTGTACTCCCCCATCGAAAGCTACGGCGCGGCCACAAAAGTGGG
>JAODBN010000233.1 GCA_025463965.1 Acidimicrobiaceae bacterium | reverse complement strand
AAGAAGACCCTTCCGGTTGCCGCGGCGCTTGCCGCCGGCGGACCCGGCGCGGAGGAGCTCTCCGCCCTGCTCGGCACCGAACAGCTCGAGGAGGAGGGGGTGGCTCGCGCCGCCGTCCTTGTCGAGGCGTGCGGCGGCAGATCCGCCGCTCAGGAGGAGGCCGATCGACGCCTCGCATCGGCGCTCGCCGCGCTCGAGGGCGTCTCGCTCGCCGAGCGACCCTGCGAGGAGCTCGTGGAGATCGCCCACTTCGTGGTGGAACGGGAGTTCTGAGCATGGTCGACCTGCTGCGCGGAACCACGCGATTGCCGTCGCGTGCACTCTCGCGCCTGTCGAGCCCAGCGCACGCACCCGCGCTCGTGCCGAGCCCGAGGGTCCCGCTCGCTCCTGCCCGGCGGCCCGGGACAGAGGGATCGGTTCCGGCCCCTGAGCGTGAGGCCGCCAGCGCGACGCTTGACGGCGCCGCTCGTCACCTGCTTGGCCTGCAGTCGCCGGATGGCTGGTGGAAGGGCCATCTCGAGACCAACGTCACGATGGACGCCGAGGACCTCCTGCTGCGCCAGTTCCTCGGGGTGCGCACCGAGGAGGACACCGCCGCCAAGGCGAAGTGGATCCGCTCGCAACAGCGCGAGGACGGCACCTGGGCCAACTTCTACGGAGGCCCGGGCGACCTGTCGACAACCGTCGAGGCCTACGTCGCCTTGCGCCTCGCCGGCGACGAGCCCTCCGCGGAGCACATGGCGAGCGCTGCCGCGTTCGTGGTGCAAAACGGCGGGATCGAGCACACCCGGGTGTTCACCAGGATCTGGCTGGCACTCTTCGGCCTGTGGTCCTGGGAGCACCTCCCCGCAATGCCTGCCGAGCTGTCCCTCCTTCCTTCGTCGGTCCCCTTTTCCATCTACGACTTCGGCTGCTGGGCGCGCCAGACGGTCGTGGCCCTCACCATTGTCGGCGCCTACCGCCCGGTGCGCCCAATCGGCTTCGCGATCGACGAGCTGCGCTCGGGGCGCTCCCCGGAGGTCACCGCCCCCGGCCTTTTGAACTGGAAGGCGCGCTTCGCCCTCCTCGACCGGATCCTTCATCGCTACGAGCGCTTGGCGAGCCGGGGGTTCCTCCGCGCCACGCTGCGCGAGGCGGCGCTGGCCCACGCCGAGCGATGGGTTGTCCGCCGCCAGGAAGGCGACGGCAGCTGGGGCGGCATCCAGCCGCCGTGGGTCTACTCGATCATGGCCCTCGACCTTCGTGGGTACTCGGTGGAGCACCCGGTGATGGCCCGGGCGCTCGAGGGGCTCGAGGCGTTCACCCGGACCGAGGGAGACGAGCGCAGCCTCGAGGCGTGCCAGTCACCGGTGTGGGACACCGCTCTCGCCACGGTCGCGCTCACCGACGCCGGCTTGGCCGGCGACGACCCCCGCCTCTTGCGCGCCGGCCGCTGGCTGCTGGGCGAGGAGGTCACCTCGCGCGGCGACTGGGCCATTCGGCGCCCGGAGCTTCCGGCTGGCGGCTGGGCCTTCGAGTTCGCCAACGACAACTATCCGGACAACGACGACACGGCCGAGGTCGTGCTCGCTCTGCGCCGCCTGTCGCCGCCGAATCCCGCCGACGGCGCTGCGATCGAGGTCGCCGTGGAGCGGGCGGTCACCTGGGTGGAGGGCATGGCGTCCGCGGACGGCGCGTGGGGCGCATTTGACGCCGACAACATTCGTGAGCTGCTCTACGAGCTGCCCTTCTGCGACTTCGGGGCGGTCATCGATCCCCCGAGCGCCGACGTCACCGCCCACGTCGTCGAGATGCTCGCCGAGGAGCGTTCCGCCAACCCGGTGGCACTTGCCCGTGGCGTCGCTTGGTTGCGAGCCCAGCAGGAGCCCGACGGCGCCTGGTATGGGCGCTGGGGCGTCAACTACCTCTACGGCGTCGGCGCGGCGGTCCCTGCGCTCGTCGCCGCCGGCGCGGGACCCGACGATCCGGCGCTCCGCCGGGCGATCGCCTTCCTGCACCGCCACCAGAACCCCGACGGGGGATTCGGCGAGGACATCCGCTCCTACGACGACCCGTCGCTTCGGGCCATGGGCGCGTCCACGGCCTCCCAGACAGCATGGGCGCTGCTCGCGCTGGTTGCCGCTGGAGAGGCGAGCTCGGAAAGCGCGCGCCGCGCCGTCGGCTTCCTCGTCTCGACCCAGCGTCCGGACGGCAACTGGGACGAGCCTTACTACACCGGCACCGGCTTTCCCGGTGACTTCTACATCAACTACCACCTCTACCGGCTGGTCTTCCCGGTGAGCGCTCTCGGCAGGTGGTGCCGTGCGGTCGGCGCGCCGACGATCGGTGCGGGCTTCGCGAGCGATTCGGTCACCGAGGAGTTCGCCCGATGAGCGAAGGGCCGCTGTTTCTCGCCCCCCTTCGCACCGAGGCCCTGGCGCTTCGCCGCGGGGCGCGCGAGGTCGAGGTGGAGCGGATCGGGATGGGTCCGGTCCGAGCCACCTCCGCACGGGCACGTCTTGCCCGGGTCCCCCCGGGCCGGCCGGTCGTCCTGTTCGGCTTCGCGGGCGGGCTCTCCGACGAGCTGCGTGCCGGGGATCTCGTCGTGGCCACCTCGTGCGCCGGTCTCGAGGAGGACGACGAGCCCTACCTGCTTCCGGAGGCGGCCTCGGTGGCGCACCTCCTCGGGCTCGCCGGGCTGAGCGCCTCGGTCCACCTCGGGCCCGTGGTCTCCACCCCGCGCGTGCTGAAGGGGCTCGAGGAGCGCACCAAGGCTGGCCGCCGGGGTGCGCTCGCCGTCGACATGGAGTCGCTGTGGTGCGCGTCGCTCGCCCGCGTCCACCCGTTTGCCGTCGTGCGCGCCGTCCTCGACGTGCCCGGCCACGATGTCCTCTCGGCCGCCACCCCGGCGGCTACCTGGAGAGCGTTTCGCTCGCTCAGCGCGGCGGCCCGTGCCCTGCGCAGCTGGTCCACCATCCCCCTCGACAAACAACTGCAAGGTCGGTGATCTGATGTCCATCCCCATCCGCCAGAACCTGCGCATGGCGTCCTACCTCATGCGCCAGCGCCTGAAGGGCGTCGAGAAGTACCCGCTCATCGTGGAGCTCGAGCCGCTCTTCGTCTGCAACCTCGCCTGCCCGGGCTGCGGCAAGATCCAGCACCCGACCGAGATTCTTCGCAAGCGCGTGAGCCCCGAAGAGGCCTTCGCCGCGATCGAGGAGTGCGGGGCGCCCATGGTCTCTCTTGCCGGCGGTGAACCGCTGCTGCACCCCCAGATCGAGGAGATCGTCCAGGGGCTGATGGCGCGTAAGCGCTTCGTCTACCTGTGCACGAACGCCGTCCTGCTGCGCCGCAAGATGGACCGCTTCAAGCCCTCGCCTTACTTCTCCTTTGTCGTGCACCTCGACGGGCTGAGGGAGAGGCATGACGAGGCGGTCGACCGCGCGGGCGTCTTCGACGAAGCCGTCGAGGCGATTCGCGAGGCGAAGCGCCGGGGATTCCGGGTCACGACCAACTCGACCTTCTTCACCAACGACTCGCCGAAGACCGTCCGAGAGGTGCTCGACTTCATCAACGATGACCTCAAGGTCGACGCCATGATGATCTCGCCCGCCTTCGCCTACGAGAAGGCTCCCGACCAGGAGCACTTCCTCGGCGTGCGCCAGACCAACGAATTGTTCAAGGAAGCGTTCAGCGACGGGCGGCGCAAGAAGTGGCGCTTGAACCACACGCCGCTGTTCCTGGACTTCCTCGAGGGCAAGAAGGAATACCAGTGCACGCCGTGGGGCATCCCGAGCTACTCGGTCTTCGGCTGGCAGCGTCCGTGCTACCTCATGAGCGACGGCCACACGGCGACCTACAAGGAACTGCTCGAGACCACCGACTGGTCCAAGTACGGGCGGGGCAACGACCCTCGCTGCGACAACTGCATGGCTCACTGCGGCTATGAGCCGACAGCCGTGCTCGCCACCACCGGCTCGTTGCGCGAGTCGCTGCGGGCGATGGTCGGCACGCACTGAGCATCGGGGGGCTTCCGGCGTCTGGCGCCGGAGGCCCGCTCAGGCCGGCTTTTCCTCGGCTGTGTCGAGCTCGGGATGGCGGCGCAGGACGTGGCGCACGAAGGGACAGACCGCGATGACGGTCCTTCCTTCTGCGCGCCAGTCGCTGAGCGCCGCGACCACGAGACGCTCGCCGAGCCCACGGCCGCCGCGAGCCGCGTCGACCTCGGTGTGGGTCGCGCGCACCGTGTCGTCCGCCTCTACATAGTCGAGAAGGCCCACACGTTCACCGTCGACGAGGAGCTCGTAGCGGCTCGCCTCGGGCACGTGCACCACCTGCACCCGTTCGCCTGTCGGTGTCTCCTGCATACGGCTCCTTCCTACCCGGGCGGCTGGTCTTCGCCGGGTTAGTTCTACAATCACAACAGTTATGGCGCTCGAAACATCCGCTCCCACAGCCTCGGCCAGCCAGCTCGGCTCGAAGCGGCGCTTCGGGGTGCTGGCGATCTGCTGTATGAGCCTGCTGATCGTCGGACTGGACAACACCATCGTGAACGTCGCGCTTCCCTCCATCGGGCGCGAGCTGCACGCTTCGGTCTCGGGGTTGCAGTGGACGGTGGCCGCCTACACCCTCGTGCTCGCCAGTCTGCTGATGCTGTCCGGGTCCACGGCCGATCGCCTGGGCCGCAAGCGCACCTTCCAGATCGGCCTGACGCTGTTCAGCATCGGCTCCCTGGCGTGCAGCCTGGCGCCGAACCTGGCCCTGCTCGTGACCTTCCGGGCCCTCCAGGCCGTCGGGGGATCCATGCTGAACCCGGTGGCGATGTCGATCATCACCAACGTGTTCACCGAGCAGCGCGAGCGGGCGCAGGCGATCGGCGTATGGGCCGCCGTCATGGGCGTGAGCATGGCGCTCGGCCCGATCGTCGGTGGAGCGCTCGTGAGCTCCGCCGGCTGGCGCTCGATCTTCTGGATCAACGTGCCGATCGGGATCCTCGCGGTCGTGCTCACGCACCGCTACGTGCCCGAGTCGCGAGCCCCCCGACCTCGCCGCTTCGACCTCGTCGGTCAGCTGCTCGTCATCGTGCTCCTGGCCTCCCTGACCTTCGGCATCATCGAGGGACCGGGTTCGGGGTGGTTCTCGGCGAAGATCGTGGGCTCGTTCGCGCTGTCCCTCGCGGCGGCCGTTTGCCTCGTCGCCTACGAGCCCCGCCGGTTCCAGCCCTTGCTTGACCTGCGCTTTTTCCGTTCCGTCCCGTTCTCCGGAGCGACGTTGATCGCGGTGGCCTCTTTCGCCTCGCTGGCCGGCTTCCTCTTCCTCAACACCCTCTATCTCCAGGAGAGCCGCCACCTGTCTCCGCTCGGCGCTGGCCTCGACACCCTCCCGATGGCGGCGGCGACGATCCTGTTCTCGCCGTTGTCGGGGCGCATCGTCGGTCGCCGCGGCACCCGAGTGCCCCTGCTCGTCGCGGGATTGGGGATCGCGGTCTCTGGCGTGCTGCTGACACATCTCACCAACACCACCTCGTTTACCTACCTGTTCGTCGCCTACGTGATCTACGGCATCGCCTTCGGCGTCGTGAACGCGCCGATCACCAACACCGCCGTCTCCGGGATGCCACGGTCCCAGGCGGGCGTGGCCGCAGGCGTAGCGTCGACCAGCCGCCAGATCGGCCAGTCGCTCGGAGTGGCGGTCGTCGGGGCGATCGCCACCGCGGGGGCGAGAGGCGACCTCGCCACCCACCTGGCGGTGGCGAGCCACCCCGCGTGGTGGACGATCGCCGGATGCGGCGGGGCCATCTTCCTCCTCGGCCTCCTGGTCACCTCGCCTTGGGCGCTCGCGACCGCTCGGCGCGCCTCGGAACGCTTCTCCGACGAGGATGCCCCGCCCCCAGAGCCGAGAGCGTGAGCGCCCCCGCCCTCGACAAGAGCAGCGCCGCCAACGACGGCGAGCCCGAGGACTCGGACGACCTGGTCCCGCCGGCCGCCCTCGAGGCCTGGGCCGCCATGCGAGAGCTCGTGCTCGACCACGAGCGCAAAAAGGAGGTCTGCGAGGCCCTCGGGCTCAGCTTCGTGCGGGTGCGGGTCCTGCTGCTCGTTGCGCAGGCGCCACAGACGATGGGGGCGATCGCTGCCCGCCTCACCACGGATCCTCCCTACACCACCCTTGTCGTCGACGACCTCGAGCGGCGCGGTCTCGTGGAGCGCCGCGCCCACCCGACCGACCGCAGGGCAAAGCTCGTCGCGCTGACTCCGAGCGGCGAGGAGGCCGCCCGCCGAGCCGACGCGCTGGTGTCTGCCCCCCCGACTCGGCTCGCCGCGCTGGACGCCGACGACCTCGAGGTGCTGCGGACGATCCTCGCCGGTCTCAGCGGCTGAGCCGGCGCTCGGCGCCGGGCGCCAACCTACAATCGGGGGATGGCCCAGCCCGGTCGGCGGAGGGACGACGAGGCAAAACGGCCAGCTAAAGTCGGAGCGTCGCAAGCCTCACGAAGAGGACCCGGGGGCCATAGCTCAGTTGGTAGAGCGCCGGCTTTGCAAGCCGGATGTCAGGGGTTCGAGTCCCCTTGGCTCCACAACGGAAGACCCGGTGAGAGGGGAAGCACCCGGCCCTCCTCGCTGACCCCGCCTGCAGGGCGTCCCCGGTCCGCGGCGTGCGTTCGCGCTCTAGCGGATGTCGAGGATCGAGCATTCTCGCCTGAGCGAGGCGGTCTTCATCGTCCAATAGGCATCATGAGTGCACAAGGCTGTACCAGTGCGACAGACGGCCGGAGTGCGGGGACCCGTCCATGACGACTTGGGGAGTCGGGGACTATCCGCTCATGGCGGCAAAGTTGGAGCCGGCCGCCCGCTGCGCGGTGGACGCGGCCTTCGTGCTTCCCGGGGATCGTGTCCTTGACGTGGCGACCGGCACGGGCAATGCAGCGCTGCTCGCGGCGGCGCAAGGCGGAGACGTCGTCGGCGTCGATTTCGAGCCGTCGCTCCTCCAGGTGGCCGAAAGGCGAGCCGAGCATCGTGCGCTCCGCGTGCGCTGGGCGAACGCCGATCTTGAGCGGCTGCCGCTGTCGGACGCGTCCTCAGAGGTCGTGCTCTCGGTCTTCGGCGTGATGTACGCGCAGAACTATGCGGTCGCGGCGGGCGAGCTCGCTCGCGTCGCCGCCCCGGACGCCCGAGTCGTCATCGCCTCCTGGACGCCGGGAAGCGTGATGGCAGACCTCGGGGAGGTCGTCGGTGATTACCTCGGTCGACAGTGCCTCCCGAGCGTGTCGCCGACTCGGTGGGGAGACGCCGACTGGTTGCACGCGCTGCTCGCCAGTAGCGGTCTTCGTCTCGGGACGCTCTCGCGTCGCGACGTGGTCCTCTCGTTCGAGGACGCCGACTCCGGCGCGGACTTTCTCTTCGCCACCGCCGGGCACCTCGTGAGCGAGCGGCAGCATCTGATCGCCGCCGGCCGTTTGGGCGCACTCCATCGAGATCTCGCTGCGTTCGTCAAGCAGCGCTCCGAGCCCCGCGACGGTCAACTCGATCTCGGGCTGGAGTACCTTTTGGCGACGGCGAGCAGACAAGCATGACGAGCCTCGGGCGCTGCCCGCCTCTGGGGGCGCCAACCGACCGGGCACGCCGGTGAAGGTTTGGCTCGTTCGTCACGGCGAGAGCGGCTGGAACCGGGAAGGGCTGATCCAGGGCCAGTCCCTCGCCGCTCCGGGGCTCACCCGCAAGGGTCGTGAGCAGGTCCGGCGAGCGGCGGTGACATTGGAGGGCTCAAAGGCGGAGATCGTCGTCGCGAGCGATCTGCCCCGAGCCCTCGAGAGCGGGCGGATCATCGCCGAGCACCTCGGGCTTTCGCTGCAGGTGGACCGCCGGCTGCGTGAGCGCCGCCTCGGTGTCGCAGAAGGACGCCGCAGCGCCGACTACCCCGAGCCGGTGCTTGGCTTCGAGAACGGAGCCGTCGTCGACGCCCGCCGAGCGCCCGAAGGAGCAGAGTCGTTGGCCGAGCTCTGGGAGCGGGTGGCGGCCTACTTCGCCGACCTCGAGCGCTGCTCGCACGAGAGCGCTGCGGTGCTGGTGTCCCACGGGGGTTTCGTGCGGACCGCACAGGGCGTGCTCGCAGGCCTGGTCGCCACGGAGATGCCGTGGGAACCGGTCGACAACGCCATGATCGTCGCTGCCGAGCTGGAGGGGCTCTGGAGCGCCGAACCGGGAACCAGGGGGTCCCGGTGACGGGATTCAGTCCAGGCGGGTTGCTGGGCGCTCGCGGCGCTCTTCGCGGAGCACCTTCACGCGGTGGAAGATGCTCAAGGCTATGGCGAGGATCGCCAATGCGAGGGCGACGTAGCCGATGTCCGAAAAGTCCTTGACGGCCTTGTGCCAGCTCGAGCCGAGCGCGTCGCCGATGCTTGCTAGCAGGGCACACCAGATGGCGCAGCCGATCACCGTGAGCACGAGGAAGCGCGCGAACGCCATCTCGGCGATCCCGGCGACGATCGAGACGAAGGATCGCAGGAGCGGGATCAGCCGTCCCACGAGAACGAAGGGTTCCCCGCGCCGTTCGAAGAAACGTTCCACCCGGTCGAGGTCGCGATGGGTCAGCAGCAGGTAGCGGCCGACCTTGTCCACGATGGGACGTCCGCCGAAACGCCCGAAGGCATAGCCGAGGCAGGAGCCGACGAGCTCCCCGGCGAGCGCGACCAGGATCACGAGGCCGAGGCTCAGGTGGTTGCCGCTGAAGACGTGCCCACTGGCGAGGGCACCGGCGTAGGCGATGGCGAGCTCGGAGCCGACGGGGATGCCGAACGACGACACCATGGTCAGAACGAAGAGCGCGAGGTAGCCCCAGTGGGCGAGGAAGCTCTGCACGGGCGGGACGTTAGCGCGCCTTTCGAGAGTTGAGGGGGCGCCCCCCGAGAGCACGTGGGAGGCTAGGAACGATGACGAGCGCAGCTGGGGCGGCCTGGGCCCCGACGGTGGTCGAGGCCACCGCAGAAGACCGCCAGTGGATCCGACTGGCGATGGACGAGCGGTGGTCAGGACCTGTCGTGATCAGCCGCGGCCGCGTCCACCAGCCGGACCGCCTCGGTGCGTTGGTGGCGTGGGACCGCGACGAGCGAGTCGGCCTGATCACCTACCGCACCGACGGACATGGCACGGAGGTGATCACCCTCGACGCTCTCGTTCCGGGCCGCGGCATCGGCACGCTGCTGCTGGAGCGCGCCGCCGAAATCGCACGCCAACAGGGCGTTCGACGCCTCTGGCTCGTGACGAGCAACGACAATGTCGAGGCCCTGTCGTTCTACGTCCATCGAGGCTTCCGTCTGGTCGCCGTGCACCTCGACGCCCTGGTCGAGGCGCGGCGGCTGAAGCCGTCCATCCCCGTCGTCGGCGACTACAACCTTCCGATTCGAGACGAGCTCGAGCTCGAGCTGGACCTGTCCACGTCCTGAACGTCGCTCACCGCCGCCGATCATTGGAGTGGACGCGCTCCGCTTTGTTGCGGAATCCGCACGAATCCCTAACCGGCGGGGCCTGGGAACTTGGCATGCGACCCGGTACGGTGCGGGCATGCCCGAGCGAGCCTGGCGTCGCGCGAGCGGTGGCGCGATCGCCCTTTTGGCGGGCATTGCCGCGACCGTGTGGGTCGCCCCAGTAAGCGGGGCGCTGCCCGTCGGGACCTACTACGCGTCGCCGTCCGGGAGCGGCTCAGCTTGCTCGAGCTCGTCTCCCTGCTCGCTCTCGACGGCCCTAGCCCAGGCCGGGTCGGGTGAGGACGGCTCGGGGCAGGTCCTCTACTCGGGAGGCACCGTGCTGGCGGCCGCGGGCACCTATCCCGCAGGCCTGGCCCTCGATGCGACAGCCGGTCCCGTCACCGTCCAGGGATCCGCGTCGGCCTCGACCATCGCCGGCGGCGGCCTCACAGGACCGCTTCTTTCGATCACGGGCACCGAGCCGGTCACCCTCGACGCGCTCAGCTTCACCGGCGGGGCGGCGGGTGTCGGCCAAGGTGGCGACGTCGACGCGACCGGCGGCCAGCTCACCGTGGTCGACTCGACATTCTCCTCGAGCTTTGCCCCGAACGGAGGCGCCGTCGCCTTTGCTCCCTCGGTGCCCGGGGTCCTCGGCGTCGAGGGATCCACGTTTGTCGGGAACACGGCCGCCCAGTCCGGCGGCGCCGTGTTTGTCGGCACCGGGTCCACCGCCGCCATCGAAGGCTCGACCTTCGTCAACGACGGGGCGAGCTCATCTTCGGGCGACGGCGCCGTCGCCGGATCGGGAATCAGCCTCCAGGCCGACATCTTCGCCAATGACGGGGCGGTGGCCTGCCCGTCGAGCGCCACGGTGGGGGCGGGTGTCCTGGTAGCGGACGGCGCGTGCGCAGGCGCCCGGGCGACCACCGATGCGGCCCTGTTTCCCGGCGGCTCGGCGGTGCTCGGCG
>JAODBN010000220.1 GCA_025463965.1 Acidimicrobiaceae bacterium | reverse complement strand
ATCCTGTCGACCTCGGGCTGCGTGAACGTGCGTGCCTCGACGGGTGCCATCCCGTTTTGAGCACGCACCGCGTTGGGGCTTGACGGCTTCTCCGACATGAATCCCTCCGTAGGGGAGTAGGTCCGACGCTTAGACGCGCGTCGTCAGCGTGAAGACCGGCGGACGGTTTGACCCGCCCGCCGGCTGAACCCGTCTAGTGCGTGTAGACGGGGGTTTTCAGCGCCGGTCCATGAATCGCGACGATCCCTTTCGGGTAGCGAACGATGCATGTGATGTAGGCGTACAGCTGGAGCAGCGTCTGGAGATTCTGCGCATACGTCTGCGGAATCACACGCGGCACCTTGTTGCCCTCGTACACGTAGACCTCGGCCAGATCACCAACGATGACCTGGTCGGCGCCGATCGTGCCGAACGCCGGGATGTTCTGGTCAGCGAACACCGGCAGCCCAACGAGCCGATAGCCCGTCGAACCCTCGATGCCCTCATCGCCCTGCGCGGAACCACCGGCAGCGGCGTTGAACGGCCCGGCGTAACCCGGGACCACCAGCGGCCTGGCGTTACCGTCCGCCCACGCTGCGATCTGCTCCCAGCGAGTAGCGGCCAGGAACAGGTGCGTCGGGTTCAGGACCGTACCTTCAGTGGTGCGGATCGCGGCCTTCGCCTTAGCGATCTGGCCGTACAGGCCGCCAGCCGCTTCCTTTTCCAGCAGCACGAACGATTCCGAGCTACCCGCCCAGGGCTGCGTGAGCGCACCCGCAAGCGCTTCCGTGAGGACGTATTTGTCTACGCGCGGCGCGTAGTCGCGTTCCAGCTGATCGAAGATGAGCTTGTCGAACGCGAAGTTCGGACCCGCCCGATCGAGCAGCTGCTGGGAGACGATGACCTGACCCGCCTCCGTTTTCAGGGCACCCGACAGGTAGCCGGCCGTGGGCACTTTTTCCGCCACGGCTTCGGCCTCTGTCTGGGCTTTGACTTCAGCCGGACCTTCGACCGCCGGCATGTAGACCTCCATGCCGTAGTCGGGGAGCGGCTGTGCGTTGCACTGGTCGATAAACGCCCTGCCGTACTCACGGTAGGGTGCGTACTGGCTGACGAAGAACACCGGCGTGACGAATGCCGCGCCTCCACCACCCGAGGCAGAGCCCGTCGCGCCACCGCCGGTAGCGATGCCGGTACGGACCTCCATCTCGTGCGGCTTGTCCTCGAGTGCTGTGCGCCCGCGTTCCTCGTAGTCGCGCATCCGTTTCTGCACGGCCGAGACGCCGAGTTCGCGGTCGGTTTCCCGCAGCTGTAGTTCGGCCTTCTTACCGAAGTCCGAGCGCTGTGCGAACTCCCGCTCGACCTGGTGTGACCACTGGATCAGACGATCCGTCGCCCCGCCATCCGAGCCGGTGTTGTTCATCCACGAGCGCCGGCAAAGGTCGGCGATGTAGGAGTTAGGCGAACCCTCTCCGTACACCATCGGCTCGTCCTTGACTGCGGCGCCGCCGCCCGCGTCAGCGGACTTGATCGTGTCGCGAGCCTCGGAGATGCGCTTGGCACGCTTCTCGCGCTTTGTCTCCTCCTTGACGCGCTTGTCGAGTTCGTCGAGTTCCTTGTCGGCCTCGTCGAGAACGGAGATCAACTCGTCTGAGCGGGTCTCCTCCTCGGGGGTGAGGTCGCGGTCCTCGCCTGACTCCTGCTTGAGGGCCGCGCGGAGCTTGTCGAGCTCCTTGACTGCCTTGCTGCGCTTCTCCTCGGCCGCATCCGACCGGGAGACGAGCTCCTTGAGAGCACTCATCGTGCATCCTTCCGTTTGGGTTGTTAGCCCGAACGGCTCCCTGACGCCACAGACCCGGGTCGATGCTCGCCGGACGGCCTGCAGCCGGTACTACGTGCGGTACTACGCCGCCTTGCGGCGGTGTCTGCGTGCCTCTAGCTCCATCGCCAGGACACGTGCAGTCTTGGTGCTACGGATCGGCTCTCCGGGGTCCACAACGGTGTCTGAGCGTGCGAGCGAGCCATCCTGAGCGGCTGAGCTTTCGCCGCTCGGGGCGCCTTCGCTGCCGTCGTCGCTGATGCGGTCGTCGCCAGCTTCGATCAGGTCGGAGGGGTCGCCGCCACCCGCTTCGTAGAGCGAGTGCAGAGCGCCAATCGCCGTCGCAACCTTCTCCTGGTTAGCACCCGACAACTTCTTGCCCGCCCGATCCGCAACGATCAAGTTTCGCAGCCGCGCACGGGACTCGACGGGCATCGCCATTGCCATGCGCTGTGCCACCTGAATGTGCGTCGTCGGCGAGGCTGGGTAGGTGACGGCGGACACGTCGAGCAGATCTGCAAGACGGTGGATCGTGCGGTGTTCCATCGCCTCGTCCCACTCGTCACGCGCCACGATAAAGCCGGCCGACATCTGTGTCACGTCCCCCCTGTCGATCGCAATCCACAGATCATTGGCGATCTGCTGACGCGCGTCGAGCCGTGCGGTAAACCGCAACTCCGAGCCCGAGTCCTGAAGTGTCAGCGTCGGGGGCTTGCCGACCTCGTTCTTCGAGCGGGCCATCGGGAGTCCGTCGTGGTTGAACAGAAAGCGCGTGTCCACCTCACCGAGGATGTCGTCGGCGACGCCGGGGACCATTCGCTCATCGAACTTGCCGAACATGTCGGTAACGGAGTAGTCCCGTTCATAGACGATGGGAGCACCGGAGACGACGATCTGGTCGGTCTGCTTTTCCTCGCGGATCTCAAGGCTGTCGGCGCGGAAGAATCGCACCTCTGGCATCAACGGCACCGAACGATGCCGTTCCTTGCGGCGAGGCGCTGGCCGTTTAGCGGCGTTAGCCACCACCTCTGAGTCGCAGGGGATGGCCTCGCGGTCCTCGGTGTCGACCTCATCGGCGTTCTGCTGTTTGCCAACAGGCACTTCGCCTGAGCCCTTGCATTCCGGGCAGGTGACGTTTCCGCCCGTGATTTTGCCCGAGCCTTCGCAGGTCGGGCAAACCTTCATGCCGGGCTTCGGTTCGTCGCGCGCCTCAGCCGATAGCTCCGCACGCTCCTCATCTGTTTGGTCGCGCTGCTCCTCCTCGCCCTCAGGCAGCGTGTGCTCGTCTTGCATGAATGGCCTCCTAGGGCCGAGGGGGGTTTACGACTGGATCGCCGCGGCGGCCGCCTTGGCGTCCTGCTTGATTCCTGGTGTGCGTTCGCCGATCGGCTTACCGACGACGTAGAAGATCGGGCATATCTCTGAGAACACCACGGCACGGTCCACTCGGTTATCGAAGCCGGCCCAGGCGTCGAGCTGCTTCATGTACTCCGCCCGGTCAAGGCCATCGCTGCCCTCGTCGTGGTACTGGACTAGCTCGTCGCAGGGGAATCCCCAGTCCGCGAGTTTCTTCAGCAGGTCCGCGCGAGGTTCTTCGTTGCCGGTCAGGACAACGTTCTTGTCGCCGAGCGCCTTCAGTCCGAGCGCGATGCGCGTCAGCTGTTCGGGCGCGTTGGTCAGCGTGCCGTCGTAATCCCAGAGCCAGAGGCGCTGGCCGTTGCTTTGCTTCTTGCGATGCTCGAAGCGGTGGGCGGGGAGCGTCACTTGCCTTCGCCACCCTTGAGCGCCGGTGTTGGCCCCTTGCCGTTGGCGGATGGTTCAGGCTTGACGTCGGGTTCTCCCTGTCCCGGTGTCTCGGGCGCGACGTTCGATGCAAGCGGCTGGACGATCTGGTCGGCGCCTTCTTCCTTCGACGGCGGCCAGCCGAGTTCGCGCACTCGAAGGTCGTTCGGAGTCGCGACTTGGGCCTGACGGAGCTTTTCTATCCGTTCGGCCTGGAACTGCGGGTCGGGTGTGAGGAGCTTGCCCTCGTCGAATCCGGCCTTGACGCCCTTCGGCAGCAGCGAGGAGTACGCCTCCTCAAGCGGCATCGTGTAGCCCGACAGGGTGAGCGTCACGAAGCGCTGCATCCGTTCCTGGGCCGTGTGCGCCGGCGGCGGGGTCTGCCGCTGCAGAGCGTTGGGGATCAGCTCGTCCACGCCGAACCACGAGGCGATCACGTTGCGGCTGTACTCAAGGCTTTGGAGGTACTGCGCTTCGTCGGGGGCCGAGAGGATCTTCGTGGCCTTCATGCCGTTGTCCAGCACCAGCGGGTGATGGGCGTTGGGCAGGCCCGAGTGCTCAACCATGAACCGGTCTGCGATCCGTTCGACCTCGGTCTGCCCGAGCTTCACGTCGGTGCTCAGCAGGTAGGACGGCGAGGCGCCTTGGCTGAACCACGTAGAGCCGAACTCGATCGCCGCCATCGCCAGCGCGGCAGACACGCCCGCGTACTCGATCGGGTTCAGCGCCCGGCGTGCCTGCGGGAGCGCCATGAACGGGATGTGCGTCACCTTGTCGGGATCGAGCACTTTGCGGTCGTTGACCGGGCCGTAGATGTAGATCGGTTCGCCGGACTTGTCGGCCTTGATTTCCATGAACGCCGGGTGCAGCACCTCCAGCGCCGCCGGGCGGACCAGGTTGTCGTAGTCCAGCGTGTACCAGAACGCCTCGCCGAGCAGTCCAAGCGACATCAGCGTGCGCCGACGACCGTCGTACTGGAACAGCCGCCCGCCGAAGGTGTCCGACAGCACTTCGGGCTGCTTTGCCATGTATTCGCGGTAGGGGATCTGCTCGGGGCTCGTCGCTTCCTTGTAGGCGCGCGGGTCGCCCATCTTCAGCACGGCGTTGGTAATCAGCCGCAGGCTCGTGAACACCACGTCGAGTTGCAGGAGCGTGTGTTCGGAGACCAGCACGCCTGCTCGCTGATGGCGTCCGGCATAACCAGCCGGGGGAATTGCCGCCGGATCTATTATCGACCCGCCGCTCCACCCGCTCGGCCATGATGGAATGCCGCTGCGGAGCTCTAGCGGATGATTGCCCTTACGGGTCGCCAGCACATGATGCGTGCTCATCAGGCGAGCACCTGGTACCACATGACGCGCTCACGTGGTATCTCGACGTGGCCCGATACCTCTACCGGAGCGTCTTTCTCATCAACGATCACCTTCGGCGCCCAGAGGATGTACTCGTGGCGAGTCCGGCCCGCGAGAACGCCCTCGATGCTCGGCCCGTTTTCCACGTACATCCTGACCTTGCGGTGCTGCTTTCCGATGCCGAGCAATGAGCGGCCCTCCTACTTAGGGTCGGAACAGGCCACTGGGTAGTGGGGCATCCTCCAGCGGGATGAGGCCGTTGCGGCGCGGTGCGGGCTCCGGTTGCGGCTCGGCCTCATTGCTGCCTTCGGCCGTCGCCTGTTTCGCAGCGATCATCTCGCCGAGGTTCCAGACGGTCGGTACGCCCTGAGTCCTCGCACCCCAGAGCGCCAGCGTGCAGGAGACGAGCGGGGTTATCAGGGCACCGGAGGAGCGGTCCCACTTCCAAGCGTCCAGCAGGGGCTTGGTCCTCGCTCCCGCCACTGCCGCATCGAGCTCGGGCTGCGGGGGCATATAGCGCAGGCGCTTGTCGATCACCGCTTGGAAGAAGCCACCGCAGGCGTCCTTGTAGTCGTTAGACGTGGTGCGGACTGGCTGGATGCCCGCTTCGTCGAGTTCGGTCAGCAGCGCGCCAAGATCGGCGCGTGGGTCGATGATGAGTTGCGAGCCCGGGACGCGCTCGAGCCAGTCCTTGACGCTCTGGACAATCCAGCCGGTTCCGCGGGCGTGCTCGACGACTCCGACGTGATAGAGGCCGTCCTCGCGTTCGCCAGCGGCTGAGATCGTCGCCCAGGCCTGACCAGGATCAACATCGAGAGCAAAGGTGTGCGCCGTGGCGATCTTGCTCGCAGGGTCGGCGAGGGTGTCCCATGATTCCTGCGGGATGACGCGACCAGCCTCCGCGCTGATGTCGGGCCACGCGCCGATGCCAAGACGCTCAACCGCGAACTGCCGCGCGCCCATCGCCGCTCGCTCATTCGCGACGTACTCAGGTGTGATGCGAATACCCAGACCGGGATTTGCCAGCGCCCACTGCTCGGGGTCATCGAGCATCCCCTCGGCAACGCGATCGGGATGCTCGGCGTCTGCGCTGTGCTCAAAGTAGGCCAGCGACTTGTCGCCCCCCTCAAGCGCACGCTTGCGCCGCTTCGCCAGCACGATTCCGTCGTGCGCTGGGTCCTCCTCATCCGGTGCTGAGCCAGCGAGCCAGATCTGTGGGTTCGGACGCGCCGAGAGCGTCGGCACCGTCGCCCCGAGGAATGTCTCCTTGAGGATCATCGCCTCGTCGAGATAGAGGCAGTCGCATGAGAACCCGCGCCCACCGCCGCCCGTCCGCGCCTTAAAGCGGATTCTTCGTCCGTCGCGAAGTTCGATGCCCTCCTGGCCGTGGCTGTAGGTGATCCCCACCAACTTCGAGCCACGGTGCTTGACCTCTCGGCGAAGGTCGTCGCAGTTTTCGACGACGAAGGCCAAGCGGCGGAAGATCTCCATCGCCGTGTCGAACAGGTGCGCCGAGTAGATCTGCAGCTGTTCCTCGACGATGAACAAGCCGCCGAGTTGACGGACGATCAACTTCTCGGACTTGCCGTTCTGCCTTGGATCGACGTCGCAGCACTCAAAGGCCGCCCACGGATGGATCAGCTGTTCGGCCGGGTGGTCCGGGCACGGAACCGGACCGGCTGCCCGATGCGTGCAGCGCGGGCACTTCCAGTCAGAGGACTCGCCCATCTCGTGACGGAGCTCGATCTGCTGCCACGGGTCAAGCTCGATGCCCGCCATCCGGGCGAGAGCGATCGTCTCATCGCCCGACGACGAAGCGTAGGGCGGGTAGGACTCAATCCTTGCCTGCTGGACCCCC
>JAODBN010000148.1 GCA_025463965.1 Acidimicrobiaceae bacterium | reverse complement strand
TTCATGGCAATCCTGCGTGCTGACTTGGCCGCGACCACCGATGAGCAGATCGAAGCGCTCGCGGCGGCGACCGAAACCCTGGAGACGCTCATAACCCGCCTGCAGCGGCCACGTGAAACCGAGAATTCGAGGGCCACTCGAGATCTACTGCACCCGGGCGAATAGCTCTCGAACCCTTTCGTCAGCGACGGCCGCGAGCGCTCGCACGAGCCCGGCCGCCCAGATGTGCGGACCTTGTTCACGGGGAATCGGCGAGAGGGTCAACAGCGGTGGGCGCCGTCGATCACACCGGGAAAGGGCTAGTGCAGCTTGGCGCGCCCCTAGCTGGACGCCGTGGCAGCAGCCACGAGTTTGAGTCAAGGAAACGGCAGTCCCGCATGGAGCGGTCGGCGGACGGGAATAGTTGCCTTACGGGCCAACCAGCCATGTCAGCCGGCGCAGGTCGGCGGTTCCGCCTCAAGGGTGCACGTCGCCGCGACACCCACCGCTCGGACAAGCAAGTCATACAGCGTGCTTCGCTCATCGCAGCTCAAGGCGCTCAGCAATTCGTCTTCGACGCAGCTGAGCCGGGCGTTGGCGAGTTCCAGCTCTTTTTCCCCGAGACTGGAGAGCTCCACAATGTGCCGGCGGCGGTCATCGGGGTCGCGTCGCCGCGTGATCAATCTGCGGTCCTCGAGGTCGTTCAACAAGCCAACGACGTTGCTCGGGTCCAGGCTCAACGTTTCCGCGATGGCGTGTTGACTCACCGCTCCGTGCTCCTGAAGCAGTTTGAGGGCGATGAGGTGACGAGGTCGTAAGCCGCCCGGCGCCATGGATTCCTCGGCAGAGCGTCGGCCGACGCGCGCGAGATAGTCGAGCAGGGGCAACAGGCGCTGCTCCTTGTCCGTTCGCGCCTCGGCCATGGACGAATCGTACGCCCCCGACAAGTGGGTAGTCACGCGCTAATCAGTTGCGCTACACTAATCATCCATGAGGCACCTACTGCATCTCGACTCCTCTCTCCGCGGCGAAGGATCCCGCAGCCGGAAGCTCTCAGCGCACTTTGCCGACCGTTGGCGAACGGAAAATCCCGACGGGATCGTCACCTACCGCGATCTTGCTGCTGATCCGGTCCCGCACCTCGATGACGTCGCCTTCTTCGCGCAGTTCGTCGCCGAGCCCGACCGCACCCCCGAGCAAGCAGCCGCCATGGCGGTTGGAACCCAGCTGATCGAGGAAGTTCTGGCCGCTGACACGGTCCTCATCGGGCTCCCGCTCTACAACTTTGGGCCGCCCAGCACCTTCAAGGCATGGTTCGATCGGATCGTGTCGCAACGTACGGCAGGAAAGCTCGGTGACAAAAAGTTCGTCGTCGTGTCCGCCCGCGGCGGCGGGTACGGTCCCGGCACCCCCCGAGAAGGCTGGGACCATCGTGAGCCGTGGCTCCGCCATGCGCTCACGTCCCTCGGCGTGGAAGACGCGATCTTTATCGACGCCGAACTCACACTCGCTCGCGAGTCGCCCAACATGATCCCGCTCGATCTCGGCGCTGCCGAGGACCAGAGCTTGTCCGACGCGCTCGCCGCGATCGACAACTTGTTCCTGACCGACAAGTCGCTCCGGGCGTAGCCCGGCGTCCGAGCGCGGGCTTGTCGGTCGGAGTCGCGAGACGCCGTCGTCACGGATAGGTAGCGAGGCCGTTGTGGCAGGCTCGTCGATGGGACGGGCGCCCGTATCATCCGGGTCTCGCCGCAGAGACCGAATTTGGGTCATGTTCCGCCCGTTCTCTGCCGTGACCTGGTCCACGCAACCTTGAGTTCCATACCGTTGCACGTCATCGGCGGCGTCTTCGAGTACCAGGAGATCTCTCCCCCTCGAGATGAACGCACCGGAACCGGCGTGGACAATGCCCAAGTTCGTCACAACGGCTTCGTCATAGCGGCGTCCACGACTTCCCGGCTGGGCGGGTTGCTCAGCGGTGTCCACCCGGCACGCTGGGCGACGAGACCGTCAAGGATGAGCACCCGATAGCGTTGCCACAGTTCGGGATCACTCGGACCCATGAAGTCGGACACCGCCCCGAGCATCGTCACCAGCATCGGCACGTCCTCAGCGACCAGATCCGAGCGCAGCCTCCCCGCCGCCTGGGCCCGCTCGATGATGGTGGTCACCATCGGGGTGACGACGGCCCGAGTCCTGGCCGCCCCCGCCCGGCCAAACTCGCTGTGCAACAGGGCGTCTCGCAGTCCCCGGTTCTGCACCTGCAAGTCGAGTGCACGCTCGATGAAATGGACGAAGCCCTCCCAAGGGTCTTCGAACATCATTGACTCCCGAGCGAACACCACCACGTTCTCGATCTTGTCTTCGAACAGGGCTTTGACGAGCGCCTCTTTATCGGAGAAGCGGCGATACACCGTGCCCACCCCTACGCCAGCAGCCCGGGCCACTTCGTCGAGCGACACGTCGAGCCCACGATCGGCGAACACTTTCGCCGCGGCCGTGAGCACTCGCTCGCGGTTGCGGGCGGCGTCGGCTCGCAGCTTGGGCCCAGCCGAGGGCGTGTCCGTTGATTGGATGTCAATCAAGCCGATGGCGGCCGTCTCAGTTTCGGCAACGTCAGACAAGCCGGCGCTCGGGTTGGTGTGTGTGCCACTTGGCTTCTTCACGGAATTGTCATCCTCGGATCAAGCAGAAATGGAGAGAAGACCTCCACTTACCGTTAGGGTCAATCATAACCGGAGGTATGGACTCCGGATACGGTCCCTCGACCCGAAGTGAGAGGTATGAAGCCATGACCAGCGAATTGATGACCACTCCGGCGGAAGCCGATGCTCAACCGGCGCACAACTCCCACCACGACAGGCGGTGGCTCATCCTCGCCGTGCTCGGCATGGTCCAGCTCGTGGTGGTGCTCGACGCCACCATCGTGAATATCGCCCTGCCAACTGCCCAGCACGCGCTTCGTTTTTCGAACGCCGACCGTCAGTGGATCGTGACTGGCTACGCCCTGTCGTTTGGCAGCCTGCTACTGCTCGGCGGTCGTCTCTCGGACATCCTCGGCCGCAAACGGACCCTCATGATCGGTCTGGCCGGCTTTGCCGGCGCCTCGGCGCTCGGTGGTTTCTCCACCAGCTTCACCATGCTGCTATCCGCTCGGATACTCCAAGGATCTTTCGGGGCCCTGCTGGCCCCGGCCGCTCTCGCGATGCTGACCACGACATTCACCGATCCAGGCGAGCGCGGGCGGGCCTTCGGCATCTACGGCGCCATTTCCGGCGGCGGCGGTGCCCTCGGACTGCTGCTCGGAGGGATCCTCACCTCCTACGCCTCGTGGCGCTGGACCCTGTTCGTGAATGTGGCGATCGGCGCCGTGGCCATCGCCGGTGCCGCCAAACTCCTGTCCAACAGCCGGGCGGCCAGTCGGCCCCGTCTGGATCTGCCCGGTGCGATCACCGCGAGCACCGGGCTGTTCGCTCTGGTCTACGGGTTCTCTCATGTCGAGACCACCTCGTGGGGGAACAGGTACACCATCGGGAGCTTGGTGGCTTCTGCCGTGCTGCTCACCCTCTTCGTCGCTATCGAACGACGGGTGCCCCAGCCTCTGCTCCCGCTGCGCATCGTCGTCGATCGCAACCGGGCCGGTGCCTACATTGCCGTGTTCACGGGCGTGATCGCGACGTTCGGCATGTTCTTATTCCTCACCTATTACATGCAGGACACGCTCCACTACTCCCCCGTCCGAACCGGAGTCGCCTATCTGCCGATGATCGTCGTGTTGATCGGTTCCGCCCAGCTCGCCACCAACGTCCTGCTTCCGCGCTTCGGACCCAAGGTCATGGTGGCGACCGGCCTGGTGATAGCGGCAGGGGCCATGCTGCTGCTTACTCGCATCGGGCTGCACTCGAGCTACCTGACCGCGATCCTCCCTACCCTCGTCATCCTGGGTCTCGGAATGGGGCAGATCATGGCCCCCTCCGCGAGCGTGGCCACGGTCGGCCTGAGCAGTGATGCCGGGATCGCCTCGGCCATGGTGAACACCAGCCAGCAGGTGGGTGGGTCGATTGGCACGTCGCTGCTCAACACCCTCGCCGCCAGTGCGGTTACCGCCTACGCCTTGGCCAACCACGCGACAGGAACCTCCGTTGCCACGCTGCAGGCTCAGGCCACGGTCCACGGCTACAAGGTCGTGTTCACCTACGCCGCAGTCTTCTTGGCGGCCGGGGCTGTCATCGTCGTGCTACTGCTCCGGCGAGGCGCCATGGCGTCCTTGGCCAGGGGGCCCAGCAGCGCTGAGGGCACAGTGAACGCCGAGACCCTAC
Organism: Acidimicrobiaceae bacterium; assembly: GCA_025463965.1. GTDB lineage: Bacteria > Actinomycetota > Acidimicrobiia > Acidimicrobiales > Bog-793 > JAODBN01. The sequence goes on along the minus strand of JAODBN010000148.1, from coordinate 3,684 downwards.
CCACAGCCGCCTGAGTGTCCGATGATCATCGCGAGCCCGAACTCCATTGCCGTCGATCAGCTTGAGGGTGCGTGGCATCGAAACGGTGGTTGCACCACGAGGAGAGAGTGGGGCTCAACCGAAGGCCTTGGGTTCGAATGTCCCGAAAGCCTCTCGGGGTGGGCGCGCAGACCTCCGCTCCAATTGCTCAGCGGTAATTGACGCCGAGCTGCTCGGATGGAGAACCGAAGCGTCGAACCCTTCTCCCACAGAGCCCCAAGCTCAGCGCGCCCGATCAGGACGGCGATGCCGTCCTAATCGGCGCGTCCCGCTCGAGCCCAGATAGCGATGCTCGACGGCCGCCTTTCGACGAAAAGTGCTGTTGAAAGCGCCGTGCTCGGTCGCTGATGAATCGTTGACTGAGTCAGCGAGCGAAGTGTCCAAGTTGGTTGATGTTGGTGGTCGGGACCGGCGTCGATCCGGTGACCTCACGCTTTTCAGGCGCGCGCTCTGCCAACTGAGCTACCCGACCATGTCTCAGTTCGCTGAGCTGGACCTGGGAACCCTAGCGCCCTCAGCGTGTTGCGGTATTCGGACGCGGTTGCTGCCCTGATGAGGCGCCGCCGAGCGGCCTGATCCGATAGCCAGAGGACAATCCCGGCCGCCTTGCTGGCCGAAATGCCGCGGGCCACGAGCGCGTCGCGGACCGCGGGAATCTCCGCGGGATTGCGCACGAGCTCGACCCACTCCCGCTCGACGTCGGTGATTGCGTCGGACCGCATCAGACCGTCTCTTCGTGACACGCCACCAGCGTACCTAGCTGGTGCTCGGCGCGGGCGACTAACTCCTCTGCCTGCGCGACGTCCTCGGCCGACGCCCGGCCCCGCTCGAGCTGGAGCTTCGCGAAGCCGAGCCGGCCGCGGACTAGCGAGAGGTGAGTTTCGGCGTCCCGCCGCTTGAGCTCCTCCGCGGTCGGCGGGGCCGGGGGAGGAGCAGGGGCGGCCGGTGCTGGCGCTTCGTGCGCCGCCGAGAGCTTCAAAAACAACTCGCGCACGAGATCGACCCGGGATTGCAGCGAGCGCGGCCCCAGCGGGTCCCGGGCCACTCGGAGGAGCTCCTCGAAGCCGCCGTTCGACTCGTCGGCGAAGTAGCGCAGGTCCGCGTCGAGCTTGCTCCGCGGGAAGACCCGATGCCCCGTCCCGCACCCCGCCTCGAGGGCGGCGATGAGCCGCCTCGCCTTGTCGGATCGGTGTTGCTCTCCCTCCCACCCTCCCCCAGGGAGAGACGGAGTCTCTCCAAATAGTGAAAGAGGAGAGGGGCCCGCTCCAGCGCGCGCCTTCATAGGGGCGCGCGCTAAGCCGTCATCCACAGCCTCCTCTGCGGCTCTAGCGCGCGCCTCTATGGACTCGCGCGCTAAGCGGTGGAAATCGGCAGAAACACCCCGAGCTGACTTGGTTAGCGCGCGCACCCTTACAAGGCGGTCACTAGCCAGGTCGGCAGTTTCGCCCGACTCGGTTAGCGCGCGCATTGAGAGCGCGCCGAAAAAGGCGATCCGCTCCTCGGCCGCCTCCCGGGCCGCGGCCCGCCACTCGACGAGCTTCCACGTTGACCAGTGCCACACACCCCAGAGGCTCGGAGCCGTCCCGGAGCCCCCGCCGTCGACTCGACGCAAGACGTGGCGTTCGGTCATCGCGCCGAGCAGTTTCCCGGCTGCCGAGCTCGACTTTCCGCCGTGCATGTGCGATGCCAGGTCCCGAAAAGAGCACTCGACTAGGCCGTGGCCATTCACCCCCTGGGCGATTGCGTGGGCGACAAAGATTCCGAGGACGGCCTGGTGGGCGGGGTAATTGCTCGGCTTGAGTAGCGAGAGCGCGTAGGCTGTTTCGGGCCACGGCGAATACGGTGAGGTTGTCATGGCGGAGAAAACTACAGTTACGTAATCCGCAAAGGTTGGATGCTTGCCTTACGGAGTCCGTAAGGCTACGGTCACCTTCCGTGCCCACCGTTTCTCGTCGAGAGCTCGGCAACGGCGACGTCGTCGAGCTTCACGAGAGCCACCACGGCGACGGCGACCCTTTTTCGCCCCGTTGGACTCTCGTCGTCGTCGACTCGAGCGGTGGGCTCTCGGCGGCGGCGGATCTCTCAGGCGCGGAGCTCGCTGAGCTTTGGCGGGCCCTCGGTCGAGCGGTCGTCCTCGACCGGTTCCTTCGGGGCGAAGAGCTCCCGCCGGCTTCACTCCGGGCGGTCGACGGCCGTCATCGCGAGCCATGAGCCAAAACCTTGACGTCGACAAGTTGCACGAACACCTCGTGGGCATCGGACTTTCCAACCGATCCGTCGCCCTCTACCTCGCCACGGCGCGCCGGGTCGACCGGGTCGCCGAGACGATCGGCGTCGACCTGCTCGAGCTTGGCCCCCTCGAGGCCCGCCGGTTGTCGGAGGCGTGGCCCGAGGGCCGCTCGAACCGGGCGCAGCTCCGGGCGACCGTCAAGCACGTCCTCGACGCCCACGAGCTCCCTGGGGGCCCCCTCCGGGCCATGCGGGTGCCCAAGCACCCGCCGGCCCGCTGCCGGGCCCTGAGCGAGACCGACGCTCGGCTCCTCGCCGCCGCTGCCCGAGCCCGGCGGGACCGAGCGGGCCTCGCCACCCTGTTCGGTCTCTACGGGGCGCTCCGACGCGCCGAGATCGCCCGCGTCCGGACGACCGACATCCAAAACGGATGGCTTCACGTCTACGGGAAGGGAGACAAAGAGCGGGAAATACCGCTGCACCCGATCGTGCTCGAGGCGATCGAGGTGCAGGACCCGTCGATAAGCACGACGTGGATCTTCCCCGGGCGCTTCGGTCGCCACTGCTCGCCGGCGACCATCTGGGCGTGGATCGGCGACCTCGCCGATAGCTGCGGGTTGGCGGTAACGCCCCACGAGCTTCGCCACACCTGTCTCGCCACGGCGAACGACCGCACCGGCGACCTCCGATCGACCCAGGCCTTCGCCGGCCATTCCAAGCCCGAGACGACAGCGCTCTACACCCGGGCGACCGGCCGGCGCCTCCGAGCCCTCGTCGAGGCGATCGACTACGACGTCGACGAAGGAGCCTGAATTGCCGGCAAATCCCTCCATCGAGCGACCCCCGCTCCTGCAGGAGATGAACCTTTGCGGCAACTGCGGCCTGCAGATCTTTCGCATAGTCATCAAGCTGGCTCTCGACGACAACGGGTATCCCGTGGCCGCCCTTGGAGCCAGCCAATGGGAGCACGCGACCGGGCGCAAAGAGTGCGAGCCGACCGCCGTCGCCCACTTCTCTCGCTAATGGCATCCGAGCGCTACGACTTCGGGGACATCGCCCAGCCGCTCCCGCTTCCAAAGCACCGGCTCGTCAATGAGCTCGTCGAGGAGAGCCCGCTCGACGACAAGCGCTTCCCGGGGTGGTTCTGGCTCCGACTTCGCTGCGCATGCGGCCAGTACTTCGCCGGCGCCAGTCGCAGTCGGACGGTCGCCCGGGAGCTTGCCCTCTCCGCCTTCTACGCCCACACCCTTACCGAGGAGGACTAGCCAATGGCCGACCTAGCCGACCCGATGCTCGACCACCGTGAGGCGATTCGCTGGGCGATCGCCACGGCGGCGCTCGACGCGCGCAACGCCCTCGAGCGGGTCCGGCGGGCCGCGCTCGTCGCCGGCGTGTGCGGTGTCGATGAGGCGCTAA
>JAODBN010000138.1 GCA_025463965.1 Acidimicrobiaceae bacterium | reverse complement strand
CGGGCCCGAGCCGAGCTCGTCGCTACTTTGGCGGCCTACCTTGAATGTGGCGGGAGCTACGACGCCACCTCGAAGGTGCTGTCGGTTCACCGCAACACGCTCAAGTACCGCCTGAGGAGGATCCGAGAGATCTCGGGCCACGACCTCACCAACTCCGACACTCACTTCAACCTCCAGCTCGCGACGAGAGCGTGGCGCACGCTCGAGGTCCTGCGCCGGCCTTGAGCCCGCTTGGTCCCGAGAGGTTCACCATTTCGTCCCCCCGGGACAGTGACAGCCCGGGCGCGCTCGGTCAGCATCGAAGCGGGCGCCCAGTGGGCACCTGGGCAACAAGGAGGCGGCCATGCAGCCCAGCGGGCAGTCGAATCTCGCGTCGTACGTTCACCGGCTCGAGGCGAGCCTTGAGCGGATCCTGTTCGGCCAGGCCGCCCTCGTCCACCAGCCGGAGCTGGCCGGCTGGCTCGTGCGCGACGCCCTCGAAAAGGGGGACACGGCACGAGCGGAGTCCCTCGTCGCTCAGACCGAGCAGCTCGCGGCTGACCTGCCTGGGAAGGGGGGGCTCTCTACCGCCCTCGTGCACGTGCACGGCCTGCTCGAGCGGGACCCGGCCCTCCTCGACGCGGCGGCCGCGAGCTACCCAGAGCCTGCCGACCGTGCCGCCGCGGCCGAGGACGCCGCGGTCGCCTGGGACGAGTGCGGCGAGCCGAAGGCTGCCGAGGCCGAGCTCGGTCGCGCCCGCGAGGGCTACTTCAAGGTAGGCGCCGAGGAGGACGTCGCCCGGGTCGAAGCGCGGCTGCGAGCGCTCGCCGTCCGCCGCCCCGAGCAGCGCGCGTCGCGCCCCTCGTTCGGATGGAACAGCCTGACCGCGACCGAGGAGCGGGTGCTCGACCTGGTCGCCGAAGGCCTCACCAATCGCCAGGTCGCCAAGCAGTTGTTCCTCTCGCGCCACACGGTCGACTTCCATCTGCGCCAGATCTTCCGCAAGCTCGACGTCAGCTCACGCGTCCAGCTCACGCGCCTTGCCCTCGAGCGCCGACTGGTGGCCGGCTAGCGGCTGTGCGGGGCTAGCGGCTGTGCGGACAGCGGCGGATGACCGAAGTCCGCCCAGCTGGGCCCGCGCTCTCGCCTTGGGCTCGGAGGCGCGCTAGCGACGTTTCGGGCCCAAGGCGACCATGCCGGAGCTACAGGGTGGCCGGCGGTCGCTCCGAGGGTCGAGCGGCACCGTCGAAGTCCAGCGCGTCTGATCCTGGCGGGTGCCGGAGCGCCTGGGCCTTCAGGTACTGGAACTCCTCCTCGGAGATCACCCCGTCCCGCCGCAGCTCTGCGAGCTGGGCGAGCTCTTGGGCGACCGATCGGCTAGAGCCGGCGATCCGCTGGACGTAGTCACGGAACAGCTGGTCCTGCATCTGCACCGCCTGGATCTGGTGGGCGCGCATCTTGTCGCCCCGAACGATCAGGTACGCCAGGATGCCGACCAGGGGAACTACCACGACGAGGATCAACCACAGTGCCTTCGCCCAGCCCGGCAGGTCGTGGCTGCGGAAGATGTCGATGAACACCATGATCGCCAGCCACACCTCGATGAAGGCGAGGAAGAACCAGAGGATCGAGTAGGCGACCTGCCCCACGCCAAACACCGCTGAGATCATCGGACACCTCTCCATCGTTCGGCCCGAAGAACGGGGCCGATCTCGCAAAGCTCGCGGCGGCTTCCAGGTGGAATCGTGCCTGGCCGCGCCACGGCCTGCGCCAGGCATTCGCGTGGTGGGCGCCTGACGACCCGCTCTCTCGCGCACACCACGCGCTTAAGGGATGGCGAGGCGGAGCCCAGGCGCGAGGCTCGCTTCCAGCTCCCGATCCTTGAAGGAGGGGCGAGATGCTGATGCGATACGACCCATTCCGTGATGCCGACCGCTTGACCCAGCAGCTTTTTGGCGGGGCAGCCAAGGCCGCGGTGATGCCAATGGATGCTTACCGCCACGGCGACACTTTCATTGTCAATTTCGACCTGCCGGGTGTCGACCCTTCCTCGATCGATCTCACGGTCGAGAAGAACGCGCTGACGGTGAAGGCCGAGCGCCACTGGGAGCCGGCCGAAGGAGACGAGGTGATCATCAAAGAGCGTCCCATGGGCAGCTTCACCCAGCAGATCTTCCTCGGTGACGGCCTCGACCCCGACAACATCGAGGCCCGCTACGAGCGGGGGGTGCTGACGGTGACGATCCCGGTGAGCGAGTCCATCAAGCCGCGGCGCGTCGAGGTCGCCTCGGACCGCGACCAGCCCGCGGTCCCCGCCAGGGCGAGCTGAACTGCCGATGGCCGACTCCGCTGCCCAGGACGGATCGGTGGTGGTGTGCCCGCATTGCGGGCGGCGCAACCGGGTTCCGCTGGCGGCGTCCGGCAAGCCTCGTTGCGGGAATTGCCACGAGTTCTTGCCGTGGGTCGTGGACGGGGACGACGCGGTGTTCGATCGCGCGGTCGAGGAGACGACCTTGCTCGTGGTCGTCGATCTGTGGGCCCCTTGGTGCGGGCCGTGCCGGCTCGTCGAGCCCGCGTTGAAGGAGGCGGCACGCAAGTACGCCGGGGAGCTCAAGGTCGTTCGAGTGAACGTCGACGAGTCGCCGAGAACCGCCGGACGATTCGCCGTGCAGAGCATCCCGCTGCTGCTCTTCATGAAGAACGGGTTGGTCATCGACCGGCTCGTCGGAGCAGTCCCCTTTGCGACCCTCGAGCAACGAGTCCGGGCCGCGTTGTCCGGCGCAGAGGCCAGCGCTTCTGCATGAGCTCGCATTGATCTGCGCTCCCGACATCGGGAGCGCATCACCTGTTGCAGCAAAGACAAGAACTTGGAGACGACAATGGCGAAGGCAGTCGGCATCGACCTCGGCACGACCAACTCGGTCATCGCCGCCATGGAGGGTGGCCAGCCCACCGTGATTCCGAATGCAGAGGGGGCAAGGACTACGCCGTCGGTCGTCGCCATCACCGACAGCGGTGAGCGCCTCGTCGGTCAGCTCGCTCGCCGACAGGCGATTCTCAACCCGAAGGGCACCATCTACTCAGCCAAGCGCTTTATCGGTCGCCGCTTCGAGGAGGTGGAGAGCGAGGCGAAGGCGGTGTCCTACGACGTCGTCCCCGGCCCGGACGCGGCGGTCCGCTTCGAAGTGAACGGCAAGCTGTACGCCCCTGAGGAGATCTCCGCGCTCATCTTGCGAAAGCTCGCCGATGACGCCGGCAAGTTCCTCGGCGAGAGGGTGACCGAGGCGGTCATCACAGTCCCCGCGTACTTCAACGACGCACAACGTCAGGCGACGAAGGACGCCGGGAGGATCGCGGGCCTCGAGGTTCTCCGCATCATCAACGAGCCGACTGCGGCTGCTCTGGCCTACGGACTGGACAAGCACGAGAACGAGACGGTGCTCGTGTTCGACCTCGGCGGCGGCACCTTCGACGTGAGCATCCTCGACGTTGGCGACGGGGTCGTGGAGGTCCGCTCCACCTCGGGCGACACCCACCTCGGAGGCGACGACTTCGACCGGCGCCTCGTCGACTACCTCGCCGACCAGTTCCAGTCCGAACAGGGCATCGATCTCCGACAGGACGCCCAGGCGTTGCAGCGGCTCTTTGAAGCCGCCGAGAAGGCGAAGGTGGAGCTCTCCTCGGTCACTCAGACCCAGGTGAACCTTCCCTTCGTCACTGCGGACGCAAACGGTCCGAAGCACCTCGTCACCTCGGTCACTCGTGCCACCTTCGAAAAGCTCAACGCCGACCTCGTCGAACGGACGATGGGCCCCGTGCAGCAGGCGATGGCCGACGCGAAGCTCACTGCAGACGACCTCGACGAGGTCATCCTGGTCGGCGGGTCGACCCGCATCCCTGCGGTCCAGGCGCTCGTGCGGCGCCTCACGGGCGGCAAGGAGCCGAACATGAGCGTCAATCCCGACGAGGTCGTCGCGGTCGGCGCCGCCATCCAGGCAGCGATCATCAAGGGAGACGTGAAGGACGTCCTGTTGCTCGACGTCACGCCGCTGTCGCTCGGGGTGGAGACGCTCGGCGGGGTGATGACCAAGGTGATTGAGCGCAACACCACCATCCCGGCGCGGCGTACCGAGGTGTTCAGCACCGCGGAGGAGAACCAGGCCGCAGTGGACATCGTCGTCCTGCAAGGTGAGCGCGAGCGCGCCGCCGATAACCGAGTCCTCGGCCGCTTTCGACTCGAGGGGATCCGGCCGGCGGCTCGTGGCCTCCCCCAGATCGAAGTCACCTTCGACATCGACGCCAACGGGATCCTCAACGTCTCGGCAAAGGACCAGGACACGAGCGCTGAGCAGAACGTCACGATCTCTGGCAGCACCAACCTCGATCCCGGAGAGGTCGAGCGGATGGTGCGCGATGCCGAGAGCCATCGCGGCGACGACGCCCGCCTTCGCGAGCTCGTCGACGCCCGCAACGGGCTCGAGGCGATTGCGGACCAGGTCGAGCGTCGCCTCGGCGAGCTCGGAGACACCGTGCCCGCACACGAGAGATCGCGCGCCGAGATGCTGATCCAAGACGCACGGCAGGCGACCAAGGACGACGCGGTGGACCTCGACCGCCTGCGCTCGCTGACCTCGGAGCTGCAGCAGGTCTTCCACGGACTCGGGACCGCCCGAGCCGACGGACAGGGCGCAGACGAACGGCAGAACGTGTCCGCGCAAAGTGACGACGAAGATGTCATCGACGCCGACTTCACCGTCGGCTGAGCCGGCGCAGACGGAGACGCCTGAGCGAGCGGAGCCCGCAGCGCCGTCCTCGCAGAACGCGT
>JAODBN010000135.1 GCA_025463965.1 Acidimicrobiaceae bacterium | reverse complement strand
CCTGGACGGGCGCCTCGTCGTGGGTGGTGTGGCGCGCCGCCTGGGACTGGCGGGCCCGCTTGTCGGGCGCCAGCACCATCACCATGTTCCGTCCGTCGAGTCGAGCTTCGGACTCCACCTTCGCGTTGCCGTCCACGACCTCGGCGATCCGGTCGAGGATCCGCTTGCCGAGCTCGGGATGAAAGACCTCGCGCCCACGGAACATGATCGTGACCTTCACCTTGTGGCCCTCGGAGAGAAAGCGCGCCACCTGGCGGGTCTTGGTGTCGAAGTCGCCCGGACCGATCTTCGGCCGGTACTTCATCTCCTTGATCCCGACATTGCTCGCCTTGCGCCGCGACTCTTTTGCGCGTTGTGCCTCGTCGAACTTGAACTTTCCGTAGTCCATGATCCGACAGACCGGCGGGTTGGCCAGTGGCGCAACCTCGACCAGATCAAGGTCCATCTGGCGAGCGATCGACATCGCCTCAGGCAACAACTTGATGCCGAGCTGGTTGCCGTCGGGGTCGACGAGACGGACTTCACGGGCACGGATTCGGTCGTTCATCCGCGGTTCGTTGGCAGTAGGCGCGCTAGAGATCTGGCACACTCCTCTCGGTGGGAGCCCTGCCGTCGGCAGGACGTCGGTGTAGGGGACGCGTTGCGCACCGGCTCGACCACCAAGACCCAGAGCACACGCAAATACAGGCGGTGACTGGGTGGGAGTCGCACTGGGCGGCCCCGCTTCCCCGATTCAGTTTGGATCTAGGCTAGCAGCATGAGCAGCCTGTGGACACCGGGAGGCGAGCGCCACGTCCCGGCTGGGCAGGGATCCGCCCCGGCCGGCGGCTCGCCGGGCGCCCCCCGGCCCGGCGGATCGGCTCCCCAAGAGTCTGCCGGGCCCGGCGACGAACAGTTGACGCCGACCCCTGAGCAGCAGGCGGCCCTCGAGGAGCTGGCCGAGATGGAGGCCGAGCTGCTGTCCGTGCCGGTCGAAGACGTCGTCGCCAACCACTGCTACGGCCTCTTCCAGCTGGCAGCGCTCCACCTGGCCCAGCAGCCACCCCACATCGAGGAAGCCCGTCTGCCCATCGACGCGCTCGGGCTGCTCGTCAACGGGCTCGACGACCGCCTCGGCGCCTCTGCCGAGCCGCTTCGAGAGGGCCTGGCGCAGATCCGGCTGGCTTTCGTCCAGCTCTCCTCGGTTCCCGGCGCCGCCGCGACCGGCCCGGATGCCTCGCGCCCGGGCGCGTCCGGCCCGGAGGAGCACGGGAACGACGGCCCCATCGGCGGCGAGCCCACCTCCTCGTAGCGGCGGCCGGAGCTCAGCCAGAGCCTCGCCGCCTCGGCTCGTGCGCCTCAGCTCCAAGCAGCGAGGCTGCCGTCCTCGCAAAAGCCCATCAGCTCGGCCTCCCCTAGGACCTCGAGGGAGTCGTCCGCGGCGATCTCGTCACGAAGCGCCGTCGAGGCGAGCAGCTCGTGCGGGGCGAGCGTCGAGGCGATGCGCACGAGCCGCACCGCTTTCGGGTCGCTCTCTCCGCACATGCGCAGCGCTCCGGCCACGACGTCCCGGTCGGTTCCGAGCACCATCGGGAGACGTGACCGTCGGATGCCACCCGTCGTTGCGGTGAGCGCGTTGACGTACGTCGCACCGAGGTCCAGCTGGTCGAGGAGCGTCAGGGGCACGAGGTCGGCGAGGCCCATCCCGAGCCCGTTGCCGTCCGATCCCTCGCTCAGGCGGTGCACCGTGATCACCGAGATCGTCGGGCGACGTGGCGGCGTGCGGGCGACGCCGCTGCGGCCGATGACGTTCGTGTCGAGACCCGTGCCCGAGATGTCCTTGCCGATCTCGTCGACGACGAGCACGTCCAGGTCGTCGAAGGGCAGCACGCCGAGGAGGGACCGTGCCTCCGCCAACAGCGACGCCTCCGCGTCCGCACCGATCCCGTCCGGCTCGACGAAAGCGACGCGCGCCGTGCGGTGGAAGGCGTTCTCGACGATGCCGACACCGCCGAGCACATTGGCCTCCTTGACGATGCGCTTGGCGACCGCTGGGATCAGCCGACCGAGGTTCCACGAGCCGCTGGCGTGCAGCCGCTCTGCTCCCTCGCGCTTTCCGAGGCCGATCGCGCACATCTTGGCGAGGCCGCTCTCGATGTCGGCGTCGAAGTCCGTGTGCGGCTTCACGCGGTTGATCAGCAAGATGGCGTCGGCCCCGGCCGCGTTGGCATCCAGGTGCACCTCGAGGCCGTCTTCGAGGTGGCCGAGCACGACGGTGGCCATCGAGGAGCGCACCTGCATCCCCACCGTCTTCTCGCTCACCCCGAGGTGCTCCAACATGGCCCGCTGCCCGTCTGCGGTCGCCCCGGCGTGCGAGCCCATCGCCGGCACCACGAAGGGCTCCGCGCCCCGCCCGCGCAACCACTCCCCCGTCGCCTGGAGCACACCGACGAGATCGGCGATCCCTCGGCTTCCGGCGGTCAGCGCCACCGACATGCCCGGGGTGATGCTCTCCTCGAGCGGGGCGAGCGCCTCGCGCACCGCGCACCCCAGGTCGCCGACCTCGGGCTGGTCCATGTGGTTGCGCACCCGCAGCATGTGCGGGAGCTGGGCGACCGGGTGGATGGAGCGCTCGGC
>JAODBN010000094.1 GCA_025463965.1 Acidimicrobiaceae bacterium | reverse complement strand
GGCGTCCGTCTCCGGCGCCGGCACCGCGTTGACCGAGCTGGCGGTGGCGGTAGCCGCTGCCGGTGAGCCGGGTGCGGTGGCGGCGCGCGAGGCCGCTGCCTCTCCGACGGTTGCCTCGATGATCTCCTTGATCCTTAACAGTTCGGAGAGGGCCGACCGGCGCTGCTCGTGCAGGTAGCTGACCTGGGCCACCGCCTTGGCCCGGTCCTCCTCGAGGCGCGCGAGGTAGGCGTTTCGGCGCCGCTCGATCTCCTCGTCGACGGCGCGGGCTCGCGCCTCGGCTGCGGCCACGATCTCCTCGGCCTCCACCGAGACGCGCTCGCGCAGCTCTGCGACCTCCTGCTCGGCGGTCTGGCGCAGGGCGTATGCGCCCTCCCAGGCCTCCTGCAAGATGCGCTGGACGCGCTCGCCGAGCGTGTCGAGCGAGGGGGCCTGGGGCGAGCGGTCCTCGTTCTCGAGGACGGCGACGCGCCGATGCAGCTCGCGCAGCTGGCCCACGGCGGCGGCAAGACGCCGCTCGGCCTCCGACGCCCGGTGCTCGGAGATCTCCAGTCGACGGGTCTGGTCGGCCACGTAGCGGTCCACCTGATCCGGGTCGTAGCCACCGCGCCGGTACGCCCCAAAAAGCGGGGTCGTGTTGTCGGCTTCCTCGCGGACGCCTTCTTGGTCCATGCTCGCCCCGTTCCGGGCGCCGGCGGCGCCCTCACCGGGGCCCGGAGGAGGTGGTCCGTCAGATCCCTCGCGCCCGAGCCCGCGCTCGACGGCGATGGTACCGAGGCCCCACCGGAAGGTGGGGGATGCATCGGTACGCTACGAACTCGCGGTCGTCGCCGCGGTCGGCACGCGGTCGGCCGGACAGGCCGGAGGTGGCCCGGGAGTCCGGGCGGACGAGGAGCATGCGTGGTGCAGACCGAGACGATGCTGGTGGATCCCGCCGCTGTCGAGTCCGCCCTTTCACTGGCGCTCGGCCACGGAGGCGAGTTCGCCGAGGTGTTCGTGGAGGACCGGCGCACCACCGGCATCTCCTTGGACGATCGCAAGGTGGAGGAGCTTTCCTCCGGCCGCGACCGGGGCGCGGGGATCCGGGTGGTGGTGGGAGAGACCACCGGGTTCGCGCACACCGCTGACCTTTCCGAGCGCGGGCTTCTCGCCGCCGCCGAGGCTGCGGCGGCGGTGGCCCGCCAGGGCAGCCCCGGCGTTCGGGAAGTGGCGCTGGAGGGACGCACGGTGCCCGCTCCGCACCGCTTCGAGGTGGCGCCGGAGAGCGTGCCCAAGTCGACCAAGGTCGACCTCTTGCGGCGGGCCGACGAGGCAGCGCGCAGCAGTGGCGGCGAGATCGTCCAGGTCTCCGCCGGCTACGGCGACAGCCGCCGGCGCATCCTCGTCGCCAACTCTGACGGCCTGCTGGTCGAAGACGACCAGGTGCGCAGCCGTCTGATGGTGATGTGCGTCGCTTCCGGCGACTCCGGGCTTCAGACCGGATACGAGAGCCTGGCGCTCACGATCGGCTTCGAGCTGTTCGACCGTTTCTCTGTGGAGGAGGTGGCGGAGAAGGCGGCCCGGCGTGCCCTCGTCAAGCTCTCCGCACGACCGGCTCCGTCGGGGACCCTCCCCGTCGTGATCGAGCGCGGCACGGGCGGGATCCTTTTCCACGAGGCTTGTGGTCACGGCCTCGAGGCCGACCACATCGTGAAGGACGCCTCCGTCTACCGCGGCCGGGTCGGCGAGCAAGTCGCGAGCCCGCTCGTCACCCTGGTTGACGACGGGACGGTGGCCGAGCAGTGGGGCACCGCGGCCATCGACGACGAGGGAAAGCCCTCGCAGCGCAACGTGCTCATCGAGGAAGGCGTCCTCACGGATTACATGTGGGACACGCTCCGGGCCCGCAAGGAGAAGCGGCCCTCGTCGGGCAACGGCCGTCGGCAGAGCTACCAGCACTTGCCGATGGTGCGGATGACCAACACCTACCTGCAAAAGGGCAAGGACGATCCCGAGGAGATCCTGGCCCAGACCCCTTACGGGGTGTACGTAGCCAAGCTGGGCGGCGGCCAGGTCAACACCGCGACCGGGGACTTCGTGTTCGGGATGACCGAGGCCTACCTGATCGAGGACGGGCACCTGACCGAGCCGCTGCGCGACGCCAACCTGATCGGGAACGGGCCGGAGGTGCTCACGCGCATAGACGCAGTCGGCAACGACTTCGACATGTGCCCCGGGACTTGCGGCAAAGACGGCCAGAGCGTGCCGGTCGGCTGTGGCCAGCCGACGCTGCGCATCTCCGGGGTGACCGTCGGGGGGACCGCCGGTGCCTGAGCTCCTCGATCTGGCACAGCGCATCGTCGACGACGCCCGGCCTGGCGAGGAGGTCGAGGCCTACGTCGCTCACTACCGAGACACCGACGTCCGGGTGTTCGGCGGCGAGATCGAGTCCTTGTCTTCGGCCGAGTCCTCGGGGGTCGGCGTCCGAGTGGTGGTCGGTGGGCGCCAAGGCTTCGCGTACGTCGGCGACCTCGACGAGGCGAGCGGGCGCGAGGCGTTGTCCGAGGCGCGCGACAACGCCTCGTTCGCCAGCCCCGACGAGCACGCAGGTCTCGCCCGCCCCGATGGGGTGGCCCCTGCGGCGCTCGACCTCTGGCGCGAGGGTGCAGCCTCGACGCCCACCGCCGACAAAGTTGAGCTCGCCATGGAGCTCGAGCGGCTCGTTCGCGCTGGCGACCCTCGGGTGCGGCAGGTGGTTAGCAGCGACTACGGCGACGGCCAGGTCGAGTCCGCGATCGCCTCCTCGACAGGCATCGCCGCGACCAGCCGGAGGACCAACTGCTACATCTCGGCGGACGTCGTCGCCGGGGACGGCGACGACACCCAGACCGGGGCGGGCTACTCGGTCGGCCGCGAACCCTCGGACCTCGACGTCGAGGAGGCCGCGTCCGATGCCATCGAGCGGGCGACCCGGCTGATCGGTGCGCGCAAGGCGAAGAGCGCCCGGCTCACCGTCGTCTTGGACCGGCGCGTGACCGCCACTTTGTTGGCGCTTCTCGCCGGCACGCTGTCCGGCGAAGAGGTGGCGAAGGGGCGATCACTGTTCTCCGGTCGGCTCGGCGAAGAGGTGGCGGTGCCATCCCTGACCTTTGTCGAGGACCCGACCAATCCCCTCGCCTTCGGCGCGGCGACCTACGACGCGGAAGGCTTGGCGTGCCGCCGCACGCCGCTCGTGGAGAAGGGCCGACTGTCCGCCTACTTGTACGACACGTACTCGGCGCGACTTGCCGGGGCCCGCTCTACCGCCTCGGCCGTGCGAGGCGGTTACAAGTCCGCCCCGGGCGTGGGAGCAAGGGCTGTCGCCATCGAGCCGGGCACCCTTGACCAGGACGGCATCATCGCCCAGGTAGGCGACGGGTTCCTGGTACAGGGCGTCTTTGGGATCCACTCCGGTGTCAACCCGGTGAGCGGCGACTTCTCGGTCGGCGCCGAGGGTCTCCTGATCGCCGGCGGAGCGCTGGGCGCACCCGTGCGAGAGGTGACGATCGCCTCGACGATCCAGAAGATGCTCCAGGGTGTCTTGGCGATCGGCGGCGACGTCGAGTGGCTGCCCGGAAGCTCGTCGGGAGTGACGCTGGCGATCGCCGACGTCGCCATGGGTGGCGACTGAGACCGGCTCCGGCCGAGGATTAGTTGGAGTTCTTGGCGGGAGCCGGCGAGGGGCTCGGTGACGAGCCGCCCCCGCTCGGACTGCTCGAGGGAGCTGCTGAGCTGGGCGCCGGGCTGGTGCTTGGAGTGGAGTCCGGACCCGAGGCCCCAGAGCCCGTCGAAGCCGGCTCCTTCCCCTTCGAGTCCTTCGAGTCCTTCGAGTCCTTGGAGTCCTTGGAGTCCTTCGAGTCGCCCTGGCTCGTCTCCGAGGAGGTCTTGTTGCCAGCCGTAGCGCTCGTGCGACTGTCGGTCTTGTAGAAGCCGCTGCCCTTGAAGACGATGCCGACGGCACCGAAGACCTTGCGGAGATCGCCCCCGCACTTGGCACAGGTGGTCAGGGCGGGGTCGGTGAAGCTCTGGACGGCCTCGAACTGGTCGCCACAGGCCTTGCAGGCGTATTCGTAGGTGGGCATCCGGGCTCCTGGTTCGGCTCGCTGGGAGACGTTGGCACTCCAGCATGTCGAGTGCCAAGCATACCGTCGACCGACCGGCCCCCGGAGCTAGGAGTGGGGCCTAGAATGATTCAAATGTCCGAGCGTCTCCTCACTGATATTGATCCGCTCGGCCGAGCGCGCATGGTGGACGTCACACCGCGCGAGCCCACCCACCGCAGGGCGCTGGCGCGCTGCAAGGTCCTGATGCTCCCGGACACCACTGCGAAGGTGGCAAGCAACGCCATCACCAAGGGCGATGTCCTCGCCACGGCGCGCATCGCCGGCATCCAGGCGGCCAAGCGGGCAGCCGACCTCATCCCTCTCTGCCACCCGCTGCTCGTCGGCAGCGTCTCGGTGAGCTTCACGATCGGCGACGACCACGTCGGAGTGGAGTCCCAGGTCGAGACCTTCGATCGCACCGGTGTGGAGATGGAAGCCCTGACGTCCTGCGCCGTGGCCGCTTTGACCATCTACGACATGTGCAAGTCCGCTGACCGCACCATGTCTATTGGCGAGCTGTGCCTTTGGGAGAAGACCGGCGGGCGCTCTGGCAGTTGGCGTCGCCTGGATGGTGCCGAGGCCTGACGGCCACGGGCGGGCCGTATGGGCTCGCGCGATCAGGTGAACTTCCCATGACGATGTGCGCGATCCACCCGCGCGATGCGGTGACCCGGTAGCTTTCTGCCGACAGTCCGGCAGGTCTGGCGCGGAGGTTATCGGCGCGGTGCTCGTTTTCGTTTTGGTGCTGGTGTGGGTGGCGGCCCTTCTGCCTATCGCCCTCAAGAAGCGCTCCCAGTGGCAGCTCTCCACCTCGGTCTCTCGCTTCCACCACAGCAGCCGGCGGCTCTCTCGCTCCTACCCTCACATCGAAGGGGTGGCTGACGCCGAGGCGGTCGAGGCGGTGTGTCGACGCGAGGAGCAGCTTCGTCGGGCGGACCGCGAGCGAGTGCGCGCTCGCCGTGCGCGCCGTCGCCGCGTGCTCGTCGTGCTCTCGGCGACGATCTTCGGCAGCTTCCTCCTCGGAGCGGTGCCGTCCTTGCGACCCCTGTGGGATCTCTCGCTGGCCTCGGTCCTGTTGGGCGCCGCTTACTGCGCGCTGCTGGTGCGCATCGCGCGCATCGAGGCCGACGTGCTGGCCCGCCCGCTGCGACCCGCCGTTGTCTCGGAGGCCGGCGCCAACACGGGCGGCCCCGGTGCGATCATCGTTCCGATCCGGCCCGTGCGTCCCGCCTTCGTCATCGTCGAGGCGACCTCCTGAGCAACTGAGCAGGACCAGGCGCCAGGGCCCGCGCCCGCCGTTTGGCCGCTCTCGTCTCCGCCACCAGCGCTTCGTCCTGTGCTGGCCTGCCTCAGGCCTCTGGCTCGGAAAGCAGGCCGACGAGCTCGGCAACGGTGTCCACGGCGTCGACGAGCTCGTCGGACTCGGTGAGCAGGTGTGCGCGTTCGGGCTGGTCGCCCCACTGTTCAACCAGTCGCTCATGGAGGCGTCGAAGCGGCGGGAACCGCTCCTCGGCAGAGGCGCCCTCGAGTGCGCGGCCGTCCTCCTCGGGCGAGCTTCGGAAACGTCCGACGGCTCCGAGCAAGGTCCCGAGTGGGTGCTCGCCACTGTCAGACCGCTCCGTGCCCAGCCGGCGCGCCACCTGCCGGAGCCCGGCGGAGACCTCCTCACCGAGCAAGCTGGCTCCCGGGAGCGCTCCGGGGCCCCCCGGCTCTTGGAGATCGGCGGCGAGGGCGTGGCTGGCGAGGCTCACCCGGCTGAGAGCCGCAAGCGTTCCCTGGCGGCGAGCGACTTCACCGCGGCGCCCGAGTGGTTCTCCCTGTGATCGGTTGACCACCTCGTCGGCAGCGGCCCGGGCGCGCCGGGCGGCCCTGGCCAGGCGGCTCAGCTTTGCTCGGTCGTAGGGCGCAGTTCCCCCCGTCATGGCGAGGATCGCATCGACGTATTCGGCCTGGTGCCCGGCGAGCTGGCTGAAGACCTGGGGAGCGCTCGTCTCGGACCAGGTGGGCCACAGGGCGTACGCGGTGAGCGCGAGCGCACCCCCGATGAAGGTGTCCAGCAGACGGGCGACGGCAGCGTTGACGTTGCCCGGCGTTACCAGTCCGACGAGGAGAACCACGAGCCCGGTCAGGAACCCGGTGAACGCGACGTAGCTCGCTTGGAAGGTGGCGGCCGCCGCCGCGCAGCAGATACCGATGGCCACGACCGTTGCCATGCCGCTCGGATGGATCTCGACGGTCAGCAGCCCGGCGAGCAAGACGCCCAGCGAGGTGCCCACGACGCGTGCCGCGCCGCGGCCGAAGGTGCTGGCGAAGTCGGGGCGCAGAACCACCGAGGCGGTGAGGGGCACCCAGTACCCCCGCGACAGCCCCGTGTGCTGGGCGAGGATCTCGGCGACGGTCACCACCACCGTGAGCCGGACGGCATGGCGACCGATCGGAGACGAGAGCGTGGCGTGAGCGCGCAGCCGTTCCAGGAGGTCTGCTAGCCACGCTCGGGCGCCGCGGCGATCCCGCTCGATCGTGCCCCGCAGTGCCGCTCGGAGCGGGCGCCCCGGCGCCAACGAACGCTGTGCGAGGTCAGCCGCGGCACGCAGCTGGCCAGCCAGCGCGCCCAAGTGTCCAGAAAGAGCGTGCACCTCGTGCGCCTCCCGCAGACCCGCCGCGCGTCCGCCGTTGGGCTCGTCCGGCGCAGGGGTCGAGAGTGACCCGTCTCCGAGTGCTCCCGTGCTCCTTAGGGCTGCCGCCTCGAAGTCGCGTAGCGTCACGTCGAGCTGATCTCGCGCCGGTCCACGCGATTCGACCAGGACCGCGGCGATCCCCCGAAGCACGTTGGCTCCCGAGCCGATCTCGTCTTCCGCGCTGGCCAGCAGTGGCAGGTCCGGGCCTTCGAGCACTCGGTCCAGGCGACGCTCGATCCCGTCCAGGGCGAGGATCTCGAGCCGCACCCGTCGGAGAACGTCGAAGAGCGCCTGCAGGGTCTCGCGCGTACGGAGGTCGCCGACAGGAGTCGAGAAGAGCCGCTCCGCGCCTTCGAGTGACTCCGCGGAGGCGATCCCGTTTCGCCGCCCGCTGCCGCCGGTCGCCAGTCCGGCGAGCTGGAGCGCTGCGGACGAGATCGCCGCCCGCAAGGTGGTCGAGGAGAGCGGTGGCCGAGTGAGGATCACGAAAGCCGAGGCAATAGCGGCTCCGGCGAGCACGTACCCGGTGAGCACAAGGGCGCCGACGATGGACTCGCCGAAGCGACCGAAGACGATCATTGCGGCGATCGACTGACCGCCGACTGCTGCGGCCGGAGGGTCGAGTGCGATGAGGAGCCCGCCGACAAGACACCACGGAACGAGCACCGCGGTGTGCAGCCAGCTCGACTGGCCGGTGGCCGACCCGACGAAAACGGAGATCCCTATGGCTCCGGACACGGCGGCAAGGCCCGCCACCGAGACGCGGCGTGGGCTCGCCACCGTTGCGATGCCGACAAAGAGGGCACCCACAGCGAGAGAGGCAGCGGCACCTTTGTCGCCGGCGAGCAGGCCGATGGAGAGCGCGACCACCACCCCGAGGGCAACCCGGAGCCCGCCAGCCGGAGCGAGGGCGCCCCGGTCAAAGCGCGTGATCTCGGCGAGGGTGGCCCGGAGGGCGCCGCGCGGTATGGGCTTGTCTTTCCGGCTGGAGGTGGCGGAACGACTCACGGGGTCCTGCGCCTCAGTGTGCGGGAATCGAACATGGTGCGGCCGTATCACGCCGCTTGCTGTCGATCTGGACGAGCTCGAGCGGTCCGGGCCGACCGACGACCGTCAGGTCAACGGCTGCAGGCGCCACGTCGCGAGCCACGCTCTCTCCTCCGATCCTCGGCCCGGACGCCGCTCTCTCTCGACCGCAGCCCGCCCGAGGGCGGACGCAAGGCCATGCGGCGAGCGAACCTCGACAGGCAGGGTAACCTTGGGGCCGGCTCGGCGCTTCGGCGCTGGCCCACCCTGGGGGTGTAGCTCAGCTGGTAGAGCGCCACGTTCGCAACGTGGAAGTCGGCGGTTCGAGTCCGCTCACCTCCACCAGAGTTGGGACGTCTGAATACTGGCCCATCGAACGGGCCAGTTTTTCTTTGTGTGATTGCCTCTGGGCCGCTCAGGGACCGCCTGCGCCCTCTTGACATGGCCTTCCTCCTCCAGGCGGTGAATCATCTCGACAACGTCACCTTCCTCGGAGCCGGATACGCCGTCGATGTCGATCTTCAGCTTCTTGAAGAAAAACTGATTGAGCAGACGACGTCCGTGGTCGTTTGCGACCCGATATAGGTCAGCCCCTTTGAGGACGAGCTGCATCACCTGAGCGAGCGTGTCTTGCACGCTCTCTAGCGTGATCTCGTTGGTCTTGATGATGTCCTCGGCGTTTTGAATCTCCAAGACGATTCGGTCTTGCTGTGCCTTGAGTTGGTCTACCGGAATGGCGTCAGCGAAGTAGGCCTCCAAGAGCTTGTCTCGTTTATGACGTAGGTCTTTCAGGCGCTTTTGTTGCCGCTTCGATTCGGAGACGCGGCGCTCCTGCTGGAACTCCAATGTGTCACGGAGCTGCTCTTGCAGAGCGGGGACGATCGATGGATCAGGGCGAATGCGCTCGTGGTGCCGCAGAACAGCGTCTTCCGCGGCATGGGCCGGGACGTAGGGTTGGTCGCAGCCCGACGCCCGGTGGCGACCTAGACAGTAAAAGTATGGGTACTTCCCACTACGCCCATTGGCCTCGGAGTAGCTCATCCGAGTTCCGCACCGACCACAAAAGAGGCTTCCCTTGAGGTAGTGGTAGTGGCGGTAGTGGCGTTCCCCGGCAATTCTGTGCGCGATCAGAACCGACTGGACTCGCTGGAACAGCGTGGCGTAGATCAGCGGTTCATGACGTCCGGGGTATTCGACGCCTCGGAAGTTGACGAAGCCAAGGTAGTAGCGATTTATAAGAATCTTGGCGACATGGGACTTGTGCAGCGGCTCACTTTTTACCTTGCCGCGCGCCACCGTGCGCATGCCGCGCCGGTTCAATTCCTCCGTCAGCTTGTGAAGGCTCCATTCGCCGGTCGCGTAGGTTTCATAGGCCCAAACAATGTGCGGTGCTCGATCACGGTCGACCTGGATCGTTCGAACCTCGTAGCCCTCGACTCGCTCGCGGACGTTCGAATACCCGATCGGAGCCATACCGGGCGTCCCGCCCATCTTGGCTTTCTGCGTCATTCCCTTGATGGCTTCTCCCGCAAGGTTGTCTGAATACCATTCGTTGATGCTGGAGAACAGCCCACGTAGCAACTTGCCGCTGGGGGTTTCATCAATGTTCTCGGACGCCGAGGCGAGCTGAACCCGCATCTGCTTCAACTTGAGCCCGATAAGGACATCGTCCTCACGATTGCGCGCCCATCGGTCAAGCTTGGAGACAACCAGGAGGTCCGCGTCGTGGGTATTGCGGACCTCCGCAAGGAGGCGCTGAAACTCTGGTCGGTCGGTCGTCTTGGCGGATTCGCCGCGATCGATGTACTCAGCAACAACGACTCCGCCCAGCTCTTCGACCTTGCGACGGCAAATCTCTCGCTGTGCGGGAAGCGAGTAGCCCTCGGGGTCGATGTCCTTTTCCGCTTGAGCGTTTGTGGAGACGCGGAGGTAGATGACGGCCCGGCGTAACTCACTCGGTGATATTGGGGGCTTCTTTAACATCGTGGGCATAGCGCACCTCCTAGAGATAATGAACTTGTTACTTATCGAAGTCCTGCTTTTCCAAGTAGCCAGCGGCGAGCAGTAGCTCGACTGGCGACACGGACAGCGCTCGGGCAAGGCCTCGTAGGTAGAGCGGGTTCGGCAGGTCGTAGCCGCCACGCTCGATTCGTGAGACGTAGGCCACATCTACGCCAGCCGCGGTGGCGAGCGATCGCATCGACAGGCCGCTGGCTGCCCGCAAGCGCTGGACTTCGGCAGCGAGCCGTTCGACGTTCGCTCGCTGGGTCACAAGTGCCTCGCGCGATTCTCGCGCCATTGTTTCATCTCGTCAACACTACCAGTTCTGTCCGGGCGGGATCGTTGGCAGAACCGGGCCAAAGGCCCCTGGTTTTCTCCTGTTGGGGCCGCCGGGCCGTTGTCCGGCCGCTCTCCCCCAAATGGGGTTGGGCGGGGAGGGTTCCGTAATTGGAACCCTCCCCGCCCCGTGACGGAGTCGCCCTCAGCTGTCCTGCTCGCCTGCCTCGGCTGCCCGTCGTCCACGGCGCGGTGCCGGTTCCTCCGGTGGTGCTTCGGGCACAAAGCGCTCCGGAGCGAGCAGCATTAGTTTGTCTGCCAGTCAGTCCACCTGACCATCGAGCCATTCGTTGCTCACGTTGCTGGCTCTGGGACTTCGCAGACAATCGATGACGGCTCTGGGAATATGACGGTTGCTGGCTACATCGCCCCGA
>JAODBN010000085.1 GCA_025463965.1 Acidimicrobiaceae bacterium | reverse complement strand
CGTCAGGCATCGAGACCATGACCTTTGCCATGCGCGAAGTATACCGTGGTATACGGCGAGATTGCAAGCGCGATTGTCACGGTTTATGCGAGCCTCGCACGCCGACAGGCTCTCGCTCATGCTTCGGGTGACGGTGGGCGTGGCATATGTATGGCATAGTCATGGCATGAGCAGGGCGAGAGTGAGCACCACCGTGGACGAGGAGCTCTTGACTTGCGCGCGGAGGTTGCGCTCGACCTCGACGGATGCCGCGCTGCTCGATGAGGCTCTCTCTGCCCTTCTTGCCAAGCATCGTGCCGCCGATATAGACGCTGCCTACGCCGTCTACGACGAGCATCCGCTCGATGAGCCTGACGCGTGGGGCGATCTCGCGTCGTTCCGGGAGGCGGCTGGCGCATCATGAGCGCCCTGCCGGCGCGAGGAGAGCTGTGGTGGTGCGAGCTGCCGGATATCGGCCGGCGCCCCGTAGTCGTGCTCTCCCGGGATGCCGCGATTCCGAGGCTGCGCCGCGCGCTCGTCGCGCCCTGCACGACCAGGATCCGCGGGTTGCCCAGCGAGGTCGTACTGGAGTCGATTGACGATCCAGTGCCCCGGCGCTCCGGGGTGAACCTCGACTCCGTCGAGAGCGTCTCGGTGGGGGCACTTGTGGAACGTCTTGGTCGGCTCAGCGACGACAGGATGCGCGAGGTGTGTACGGCGCTGGCCGTCGCCGTGGATTGCTCTGCCTGAGGACCGAGGGAGCCCTCAGCCGATGATGCAGCTCGCGGCGCTGTAGCCCGGCGGATCGGCGCCGGCGAGGCTCTTGTGCCCGACGGCGGTCGGCAGCGCGCCCGATGCGAGCACCGCGCCGCCGCGGCGCCACTGGAAGTCGACGACGCCGCGCAGCGTCACGGCAGGCTTGCCGGCGACGGGTTTCAGTTCGAAGCTGGTGCCGCCCTGGCGCGCGGAGGCGCCGCTGCCGACGGCCACGAAGCTCGAGCTCGCGCCACTCGCGAGGTTCATCCACTGCTTGCTCGTGTTCATGTACTGCAGGCGGAAGCTCATGTACATCTTGTCGTGGGCGTGGCGGTCGCCGGGCATCGAGCCGCGGATGCCGACCGTGTCGGGCTGGTCGGCCGGGTTGCAGACGTCGATCGTCGCCCACAGTTCGCGCGAGCTCAGCAGCGCGTGCGCGCTCGGCGTCGGCGTCGCCGCCTTCGTGGGGGCGGCCGCGGCCAGGGCCACCGCCGGTGACAGCGCCACCATCGCGCCGAGTCCGGCGACCAGCCGCTTCGATGTGAGCATGCGAGTGAAGATATCGCCGGAACACATCCGTGAGGCGCGGGTTGTGGTATTCCCTGGGGAGATGGGGGCAGCGCGCTCAGCGGACGTGGTCGAGTTGCTCGGACGGGTGCCGGTGTTCTCGACGCTCGAGCAAGGCGACCTGGAACGGATCGCAGAGATGGCGCTGCCGCGGCGGTTCGAGCCGGGGCAGGCGGTGTTCCGCGAGGGCGACCAGAGCGACACGTGCTACGTCGTCCGCGAGGGCCATGCGCGCGCGGTGCGCAGCCACGGCGACGGACGCACGATCACGCTCGCGACGTTCGGACCGGGAGACATCTTCGGCGAGCTCGCGATGTTCGAGGACGAGCGCCGCTCGGCGACCGTCGAGGCGATCGAGCCGACGAGCGTGATCGGCGTGCTCGGCCCCGACATGCGCAGGCTCATGAGCGAGCACCCGCAGATCGCGGCGCGACTCGTGATCGCGCTCGGCCGGCGCCTGCGCGACAGCAACGAGCGCCTCTCGCGTCAGTCCTTCCAGACCGTGCAGAGCCGCGTGGCGGTCGTGCTCAGCCAGCTCGTCGAGCAGGAGATCGCCGACGGCAAGCCCGCCGCGGAGGTGCTCGTGACGGCCACGCAGGCAGACCTCGCGCAGCTCGCCGGCTCCTCGCGCGAGTCCGCCAGCCGCTTCCTCGCGGTGCTCGAGCGCGCCGGTGTCATCTCCCAGGGGCGCGGACGCCTCGTCGTCCACGACCCGCAGGCGCTCGAGCAATATGTCTTCTAGGCCCCCGAACCCACCGAACCCACCGAACCCCCCGAAATCCTCGAAATCGTCGAGGTCGGCGAAGTCGCGGAAATCGTCGAGGTCGCCGTCGGCCTCTAAGTCCGCGAAACGCCCCGGACGCGCAGAGGCGCGCGAGTTCTCGGCCGGCGGCGTCGTCGTGCGCGACGAGCAGGTGATCGTGATCGTTCCCACGCGCCGCGCCGCCGACGGCTCGCGGGTGCTGGCGCTGCCGAAGGGCCACGTGGACCCCGGCGAGACCCCGGTGCAGGCGGCCACGCGCGAGGTCCGCGAGGAGACGGGGGTCGTCGCCGAGCCGGTGCACGAGCTCGGCGAATCGCGCTACTGGTATCGCCGCGACGGGCGCACGATCGGCAAGGCCGTCGTCTTCTTCCTGTTCGACTACGTCGAAGGCGACACCGCCGACCACGACGACGAGGTCGAGGAGGTGCGCTGGATCGGCCTCGAGCAGGCGCGCACGGCGCTCAGCCATGCGGCCGAGCGCGAGATGGTCGAGCTCGCGATCGCCTATCTGCGCAAAGACCGGTAGCCTGCCGGTCGTCATGCAGGTGCTGAACTTCTACTCCACGATCTTCGCCGACGAGCTCAAGCGCGGTCGCAAGACCGCGACGATCCGTCTCGGCGACAAGTCGGGCAAGTACCGCAAGAACCAGGCGGTGCTCGTGACGATCGGCTACCAGTACTCGCCGCGGGAACGGATCTTCGAAGCGGTCATCGACCAGGTCGAGGTGATGAAGCTGATGGACCTCTCGCCGCGCGACATCAAGCACGACAACCCCGAGTTTCGTCGCCACGAGGAGCTGATCAAGTTCCTCGAGCAGATCTACGGTCGCGCGGTCTCGATGGACGACGTCGTGACCGTGGTGCGCTTCTCGCAGATCCTCGAGAACCCCACGGGGATGACCGAGGCGATCAAGGGCTTCGGCGGCGCGCAGAATTAGAGACGCCACCGGGGTTTTTTGCGCCGCCGCGTCGCAAGCCTGGCAGTCCATGGACGCGAGTGCCAAGATCTTTACTTGGATCTGGGCCAGATGTCCTATATAGTTCCCTCATTGGCACTCTGAAGCCGAGAGTGCCAGTAACAGAGGCGGCTCCCCCGATACCAAGGGCGCGAGCGGCCGGTCGCACTCTCTAAGACGGAGGTTTATCAACATGAAGCTCAAGCCCCTGGGCGATCGTTTGATCGTGCGGGCGATCGAGGAGGAGGAGACCACCGCGAGTGGGCTCGTCCTGCCTGACACCGCCAAGGAGAAGCCGCAGAAGGGCAAGGTCCTCGCCGTCGGCGATGGCAAGCTCGATGACGGCGGCAAGCGCATCCCGCTGGACGTGAAGAAGGACGACGAGGTCCTCTACAGCAAATACGGCGGGACCGAGATCAAAGTCGACGGGGAGGACCTGCTCGTGCTACGCGAGTCGGACGTCCTCGCCAAGGTCGCATAAGGAGATTTGACTATGGCTCACAAGGAGATCAAGTACAACTCGGAGGCACGCAAAGCGCTGGAGGCAGGCGTCGACGCGGTCGCCAACGCGGTCAAGGTCACGCTCGGCCCGAAGGGCCGCTACGTGGTGCTCGACAAGAAGTTCGGCGCGCCGACGATCACCAACGACGGTGTCACGATCGCCAGGGAGATCGAGGTCGAGGACGTCTTCGAGAATCAGGGCGCGCAGCTGGTGCGCGAGGTGGCGACCGCCACCAACGACGTCGCCGGCGACGGCACGACGACGGCGACGGTGCTCGCCCAGGCGATCGTTCGCCAGGGCCTGAAGAACGTGGCGGCGGGCGCGAACCCGCTGGCGCTGAAGCGCGGCATCGAGAAGGCGGTCGACGAGGTCGTCAAGAACATCGCCTCGCAGTCCAAGGAGGTCTCCGGCAAGGACCAGATCGCTCGCGTGGCGACGATCTCGGCCGGCGACGAGGAGATCGGCGACGTGATCGCGGACGCGATCGAGAAGGTCGGCAAGGACGGTGTCGTGAACGTCGAGGAGGGCCAGACGTTCGGCATGGATCTCGAGTTCACCGAGGGCATGCAGTTCGACAAGGGCTACATCTCGCCGTACATGGTCACCGACCAGGACCGCATGGAGGCGGTGCTCGAGGACCCCTACATCCTGATCGCCAACCAGAAGATCGGCTCGGTCAGGGACATCCTGCCGGTGCTCGAGGCAGTGATCCAGTCGGGCAAGCCGATCCTGATCATCGCCGAGGACGTCGAGGGCGAGACGCTCGCGACGCTGGTGGTGAACAAGCTGCGCGGGACGTTCACCGGCGTGGCCGTGAAGGCTCCGGGCTTCGGTGACCGCCGCAAGCGGATGCTCGAGGACATCGCGATCCTGACGGGCGGCGAGGTGATCACCGAGGAGCTCGGGCTGAAGCTCGAGAACACCCAGCTCTCACAGCTCGGCCGCGCGCGTCGCGTGGTCGTGACGAAGGACACGTCGAAGATCGTGGACGGCGCGGGTGACGCGGCGGCGATCAAAGGCCGCATCAACCAGATCTAAGCCGAAATCGAGAACACGGACTCGGACTTCGACCGCGAGAAGCTCCAGGAAAGGCTCGCCAAGCTTTCCGGCGGAGTGGCGGTCGTGAAGGTCGGCGCCGCGACTGAGACCGAGATGAAGGAGAAGAAGCACCGTGTCGAGGACGCG
>JAODBN010000072.1 GCA_025463965.1 Acidimicrobiaceae bacterium | reverse complement strand
GGATCGAGGCAGGCATCCCACGCATGGGCCGCGAGCTAGACGACTCGGTGATCCCGTACGAGGCAGGGCTCGTCGAGCAGACCGTCAGCTTTACCAAGGGCTGCTACACGGGCCAGGAGCTGGTGGCACGCCTCGATGCCCGCGGCGCCAACGTGCCACGACGCCTCCGGGGAGTGCTGCTTTTGCCCGGACCACCGGACCTGCTGCCGACGGTTGGCGACACGATCCGCTTCGGCGGAAAGCAGGTTGGACGGTTGACGAGCGTCGCCTGGTCGCCGCGGCGCGGCGCAGGTGTGGCGCTCGCCTACGTCGGACGGGCTGTCGCTCCACCGGCCGAGGCGGTGCTCGAGCTCGGGACCGGCTCGGGGGACGCAACGGGTGTGGGGGGCGGCGCGGGGCCCGGCGAGCTGACCGTCGAGGTGCTGGCGCTCCCGTTCGCCGCCGCGTCGAGCTGATCGAGAGGGGGGTGGCCACTGCCGCCACCGGAGCGTTTCGACGGTTGCCGCCCGACCGGTCCACGAGGCCATAGACCGCCCGAGTCTCTACTCGGACCGGCGCAACAGCGTCACAAGGTATAGAACAATCTGCACTGCTTATGCTGCTGAGTGAAGTCTGGGGCGAACATGAAGCGCCCGTAGGCGACATCGCGACTGTGCACCTCGACGACCCCGGGCTCAGCCGGTACTTGTGTGAGCGCTTCAACCGGAGTCGAGCCGTCGTGTGTCGTCGTGGCCGGGTGCATCCAGCCGCGCGCATCGTATGCCCGTAGGACCTGCGGGCGGCCGTACCAATCCTTGGGGAATGAGGCGGGGTCGGATGGGCCACTACACAGGTCCGCATGAGCAAGTACTGCACCGATTTCCCTACAAGGACTGGGCCATGAGAGACGCTCTTGCGCTTGGTCAGCTCGCAGCGGTTGGAGGGCGGACGTGACGGAGCCGAACCGAACCGTCGCGGTCTAGGACCTCCGAAATGCCAAGCCCCGATGTAAGTGCCACCAGTTCCGAAAGCACCTTGTCACCTGCTCGAGGCTGAAGGCGGACTCTGAACGTTGGCCCGATGAGACCCTCGTGCATCTTGACGATGCCGTCAGCAGTCTGAGCTACCTCGTCCTCTTGGTGATGCCGCGGTTCAACCTCAATCGTTTTCGCAACGGCGGCGAATCCAACGAGAAGCTCGGTCAACTCTGCGGCTGTGAAGTCGAACGCGCTTACGTCCATACCCGGATCCTAAGGATCACCGAGGTGAAGGGTGAAGTGAGGAGCGCTCCGGCGCGCGCGGCCGTCGACACCATGCCGGTGTCAGACCGGTCGTGCCGGCTCCAGACCGGTCGTGATCGAGGCACGGAGGTTCGCTCAGTCCTCGAGGGGCGCGCCGGAAAGAGGCAGGCTGACGCAGATCCGTGTGCCCCCGTCTGGCCCGAGTGGAGAAGCGGCGTCGACGCTTCCGCCCATTGCCTCAGCGAGCTCCGCAACGATGGCGAGGCCGAGCCCGCTCCCCGCGGAACGCGCCTCATGGCGTCCCGAGGTGAACAGCCGGTCGAAGATGTGAGGCAGGTCGTCCGGGGAGATTCCCGGGCCGTCGTCCTCTACGGAAAGGCGCGCCGCGCGCGGCCCGTCGCGATCGAGGCGGATGACGACCTTGGAGCGGGCGTACTTGAGGGCGTTCTCGACGAGGTTGGCCAGCACCTGCCCGATGCGGTCCGGATCGGCGATCGCCGCCAGCGCGTCGAACGGGACGAACACCTCCAACGCGACCCCGACCGCCTCGAGCTCCAGGCGCAGCGCTTCGCCCGCGGCCGCCACGACCGCAGCGAGATCAGACGGTCTCGCCTCGAGACGGAACTGTCGAGCCTCGAGCTTGGCGAGGTCCAGCAGGTCGCCGATGAGGCGTTCCAGGCGGGTGGCCTCGGCGACGACCACGCCGGCCGCCCTTCCCACCTGCTCCACCGCTCCGTCGCGGATCGCCTCGGCATAGCCGCGGATCGAGGTGAGCGGGGTGCGCAGCTCGTGGGAGATCGACAGGAGGAACTGGCGCTCTTGGATCCGCGCCCGGGCGAGGTTCTCGGCCATGGTGTTGATCGACCGGTCGAGCCCAGCGAGCTCGGGGTAGTCGCGCCGGGAGACCGGCATGCGGCTGTCGAGGTCCCCGGAGGCGATGCGCTGGGCCGCGGCCGAGGCGGCGACCACCCGGCGCGAGATGCGCCTCGCGATCACCGCGACGACGCCCGCCGCGACGAGGAGGGACACCCCACCGGCGAGGAGGAAGTAGCCGACGCTCGCGAAGGAGTCCGCCACCTGGCTCTGCAGGGCGAGGGCGAGGACGATCCCCCCACCGCCGCCGAGAGTGCCCCCCGAGATCTCCTTCAGCGGCACGACGGCGAAGGCATAAGGCCCGGCAACGCCCGAGACCGGCTTACCCGAGGCGAGCACCTTGCCGTCGAGACGGGAGTTCGGCACCGCGAGCGGCGGCTGGACGGAGTGGATGGCCCCGTTCGGCTCCACCTCGACCACGGAGGTCGTGACGCCCGCCGTCTGACCGAGCAGCACCGAGACGCCGGGTTCGGCGGCTACCGAGGCGTGCGCTGTGACGGCTCCCGCCTGGCGAAGCACGGTGGCCTGGGCATTCGCCGTGGCGGCCCGGCGGACGAGGGTGAGGCTGACCGCCCCTGCCAAGAGCAGCGCGCCCGCCAGCACGATGACGACCGCGAGAGTGATCCGGGCCCGCATGGCTCAGCCCGGGCAGGCGGCGCGCCGGCCGCTCAGCCGCACCGGTAGCCGACGCCCCAGATGGTCGTGAGCGGGAGAGCGTCGCCGAGCTTGCGGCGCAGCTGGCGGACGTGGACGTCCACGGTCCGTTCGTCGCCGTACCAGCCGGTGCCCCACACCCCGTCGAGGAGCTGCTGGCGCGTGAGCACGATGCCCGGGTTGTCGGCGAAGTGGGCCAGCAGGTCGAACTCGCGCGCCGTGAGCGCCACCAGTTCGCCGCTGGCGACAACTTCGCGGCGCTGCAGGTCGACGGTCACGTCGCCGACCGACAGCGGCTCGTCGGGGTTCCGGCGGCTGCCGTCCGAGCGCCGCAGGATCGCCCGAACCCGCGCGACGAGCTCGCGTGGGGAAAAGGGCTTAGTGACGTAGTCGTCGGCTCCGAGCTCGAGCCCCAGCACGCGGTCCACCTCGTCGTCGCGCGCGGTGATGATCACCACCGGAACCTGGGAGGTTCGCCTCAGTTCGCGGCAGGTCTCGAGGCCGTCCATCGGGCCGGGAAGGCCGATGTCGAGCAGCACGAGCACGGGTTGTTCCTGGGCGACAAGCTCGAGGCCGCGCCGTGCGTCGCCGGCCTGCAGCACCCGGAACCCG
>JAODBN010000046.1 GCA_025463965.1 Acidimicrobiaceae bacterium | reverse complement strand
CTAGCTCACACGACGAGAATAGCGCCCGCTGACGTTTGGAACTTTGTGGGCGTGCTCGCCCAGGTGTGCCTGGTCATTAGCTTGGCCGTTGGTGCGGCGCTATATACGAGAAGATGGTGGGCCGCATTCTTCGGGGCGGTGCCTTTCCTCGTTGGCACCCTCTCGTTCACAGCCCAAGGCTGGTTCACTCTCATGAACTCTCATGCCGTTGTCTGGGGAGCAATCGCGGTGATTTTCCCCTTGAATAGTGAGTCTGCGTCGCTTGCGATAGCTCGGGCATTGTTTATGTTCCTGCTAGTCCTAGCTAATCGCGTATCCAAGCGCCGAGCTACGGTGCTTACCGCCATAGTTGTCGGCGCTGGTGTTGGGCTGCTGGCGAACATCCACACGTACGGTTTCTTCACCGCCCTCTTCCTAGGCACCTACTGTTTGTCGGCTTATGCCCTCGCCACGATGACTGGGCGGTGGCCGATCATCATGTCACTCTCCACCATCGTGCTAATTGTTGTGCTGTTCCAAGTCGGGCCCCCGTTCGCAAATGCAGTCGGACGACTGGCGGCGCTCGCTCTGGGCCTGGTTCCGGCCCTACCCGGACTCATTATTGCGGTTAGACGATGGGCAGTTCCGACAATTGCAGCGCTGGTTGCGGCAGGCGCTGCGGCCTCGCCTCAGATCGTCACCACCTGGCTCGCGCTTCAACACGGCAATGCCTTTTTAAAGTATCGAGAAGCGTCCTCAGTGGCACTCGGATTGCCGTGGAAGAACGCCCTTCTTGCCTCAACTCCGCTTCTCATACCACTATTGCTGATCTTGACAGCCGGCTTTTATCATAAGCGACCGCTGTGGTCGGGCTACGCCTTCGGCAGCATCGCTGCCTGGTTCGTGCTCTGCAAGAACGACGTGTGGGGCGCGAACCAGGAACCATATCGATTCTGGATTGATGGCTTCGCATTGATTGCCTTCACGATCGTGCCGATAATGCTCGACGTGCTTTTGAGTTCTTTTGGCTCGCGGTCCTCATTGACTGAGCCGTCTAGTCGACGCTGGAAGTATGTCGTCGCCACATTTTCGATTAGTGCAGTCGTTGTAGGGACAATCTCCTCCATTGACTGGTACCGTTTTTACAAGTCGCAAGAGGACCAGACGTTCTCTCTGTCCACTACCAATGAGCAATCGTGGGAGGCCGTGGGTGCCAAGGTGACAGGAGCGCAGCTGGTCTTGACTGATCCGTGCACGGATGGTCAGATCTTCAAAGCGGTCACGGGCGATCGAGTTGCCACCTACAGCCCAGGGTTAGCGTGGCCGGCACGCGTTAAGCAGCTCACTGCCATGTCGGAGCTCTTGGTGGCCGGAAAGGACCCGACACCACGGCAGTTGCATGCGGCTGGGGTCGGGTGGCTTGTGACTGATGGAAACTGTTCCGCGCACTGGCCGCGTACATATGCGCCGTTCATCACGAGAAGCGCAGGCAGCAGCTACGGACCAACGCCTGCGGACACGGTAATCCTCTGGAGGCTACGGGACCGGGCACTGGCACGTTGATAGCGCCGATTCGTGCCATGTCACCGGGCCGCTGGGAGAGCATGCGCCGTTTCCTGGGAGTTGTCATCAACGATGTTGGCTTCTTGCTGCAGCAATCAAAGGCCGTGGCTGCAGGTACCCGAGTGACCACGTAGCAAGGAACTCGACGACGAACCTCGGCGTCTCGCCCGGGGCAAGATTTTCGACCACCCAATTTTCGCCTCAGCGTAGTGTTCAACTCGACGGCGAGAGCTACCGAAGTCGGTCGTACCGGGCGCGCATTTCAACCTCCTCTACCGCGTGGACACCTGGGGAGTTTCATTGATTGACGCTTTGGGACTTCCCGAGCAATCGCTGGTGCATTAGGGATGGTCCCCGGACTTGAGCCTGGGCGCCTCGCCAGCGACTTGCTGGCAACGGGGTGTTGGGACGAGCTCTTCACAAGACCTGGGGGGGCACAGAATGCCAGTTCACCTCTGCGGCGACCAGCAAGGTTAGAGTCTGCCGCTGGCCGTGGGAGCACGGAGCCTTGATGGAGTAGGAGTCGGTGTTGGGGAGATCGGGAACTTTGCGCACGTTCGGGCGGCGGCTCGCGATTCCGGCCCTCGGGGTCGGGCTCGTCATCGGCCTCTCGGCCTGCGGCTCGAACGGCGGGGGCGCCACCTCGACCACGGCCGCCGCGCCGACCACGACCGTGGCGGCGAGTCCGTACACAATGCTGTCGAGCTACACCTCGGCAAAGATCCTCATTTCCCGAGGGACGCCCCTCTACGTCATCAGCGGCAAGGGGTTCAAGAAGATCACCAGCCTCAAGGGTCTGGCCCGTGGGACAGCGCTCTTCGTCAAGAAGTAGCGAGCGGGGGCGGAGGCCGACGTACCTCGCCGTCCGGCAAGGTCCATCCGGGCGAAGGACGCTTGGCGTCAGGACTCCCGTGCCTGACCGCGCCGACCAGCGCGGAACCTGTCGAGCGAACTCGTAGTGTGGCGACGTGCGCGCAGTGGTCTTCCAGGACGGAGCGGTCGTCTGCGCAGAGCGGCCGGATCCCACTGCCGGCCCGGGTGAGCTGCTCGTCAAGGTGCGCTCTGCCGGCTTAAACGGCGCGGACCTGCTGCAACTCGAAGGCCACTACCCCGTCCCACCCGGGATCCCTTCCGACCAGCCCGGCATGGAGCTCGCCGGCACGGTGAAGGCGACCGGGCTCGGTGTCACGAGGTTCCAGGTCGGCGATGCCGTGATGGGCATCGTGGGCGGCGCGGCGCAAGCGGAGCTCGCCGTCATCCACGAGCGGGTGGCAATGCCGGTGCCTGAAGGCCTCGGTCTGGTGGAGGCGGGAGGGTTCCCCGAGGCCTACGTGACGGCGCACGACGCGCTCGTCACCCAGTGCGACCTACGCAGCGGTGAGCGCGTCCTCGTGAGCGGTGCTGCCGGCGGCGTCGGCACCGCCGCCGTACAGCTGGGCCGGGCCATCGGTGCCCGGGTGACCGCCAGCGTTCGAGCCGAGCCGCTTCGAGAGCGCGTCAGCGCCCTCGGCGCCCGGGTCGCCGCGCCGGAGGACGCTCACGGCCATGGCCCCTTCGACGTGGTGCTGGAGCTCGTGGGGGCGCCCAACCTGCAAGACGACCTCGACGCGCTGGAGCTCGGAGGCAGGATCGCAGTGATCGGTCTCGGCGGGGGTGCTCGAGGCGAGCTCAACTTCGGCCAGCTGCTGAGAAGGAGAGCCCGGCTCTCCGGATCGACGATGAGGAACCGATCGCTCGAGGAGAAGGCTCTCGTGGCTCGGCTGATCGAACGCCAGGTGCTGCCTCTCGTGTCGGCCGGCGAGCTCAACGTGTTGATCGAAGAGGTGTTTCCGCTGGAGAAGGCGGCGGAGGCCTACGAGCGCTTCAGAGCCGGGAGCAAGCTCGGAAAGATCGTCCTTCTCTGCAGCACCGACTGAGCACCAAGCGTCCGGCCGCACGGCAGGCGGAGGGCTGGTTCGGGTCGAGCCCGTGGCTCGATTACTTGCGGCCGAGCGAGATCTGCCGCCGGTGACTCAGCGAGAGCGGTTGCCCGCCAGCCACCATGCCCCCGGGAGAAGGCCCCCGGCGATGACCAACTTGGCGGCGTCGCCGATCACGAAGGGGTTGAAACCGAGGTCCAGCGCCGTGCGCAGCCCGACGTGCAGGTCGATCGCGAGCCAAGCAACCCCAATGACATAGATGGCCAGTTCGCCAAGCAGCATCGTGGGAAGCGCACGCAGGACCGTGCGGTCAGCGCCGCGCTGGGCGAGCGCACCGCACAGGGCCGCCGCGACCACGAATCCGAAGATGTAGCCGGTGCTCGCTCCCTGCCAGCCCGACGTGTGGCCGACGAACCAGGGAAGACCGGCGAATCCCAGGCCCGCATAGCACAGGCCCGTCAGGAGGGCCCGGCGCATACCGAGCGCACAGCCAGCGAGGAGCACCCCGAGGGTCTGGCCGGTCACCGGAACCGGTGTACCGGGCACGTGGAAGGAGACCTGGGCTAGCGCGCCGATGAACGCGGCGGCGCCGAGCACGAGGAGCACGTCGCGCACCAGCTCCCCGGGGACGAGATCGGCGAGAACCGTGGGGCGGCGAAGGGCGATCGCCGTTGTGGGCTGATTCATGGCGGGCAACG
>JAODBN010000350.1 GCA_025463965.1 Acidimicrobiaceae bacterium | reverse complement strand
TCTTGCGGAGGCCGCCGGCGTGCGTCACGTCACGTATCTGAGCGCCTACGGCATCGACCAGGCCCCGCCGCAGGTCGCGCCGCGAGCTGTCGAGCTCGACCTCATCGGCCGCGGCGGCATCACCCATTCCATCCTGCGTCCCGCTTGGTTCATGCAGAACTTCAGCGAAACCTTCCTCAAGCCCCTCGACGGCGTCATCACGGTACCGACGGGTGACGGCTCAGAGGCGTTCATCGACGCCGAGGACATCGCCGCCGTGGCCGCCAAGACTCTGGCCAGCCCGGATGCTCACGCCGGCGCCGGATACGCGCTCACCGGACCTGAGGCAATCACGATGAGCGACGCCGCCGAGGTCATCGCTGACGTCACCACAAGGCCGGTGAAGCACAACGACATCGACCCCGACGTGTGGATCGAGGGCACGGTTGCCGCCGGCGTCCCGGCCGAGTACAGCGAGGTGCTGCGAATGTTGACCGAGACCATCGCGTCCGGAAGGGGCTCCCGGCCCAACGACAACATCGAGAAGATCACAGGAGCGCAGCCGATCAGGTTCGCTGACTTCGCCCGGCGAACTGCGAAGGCGTGGAGATAGACGGGCCCACCATGACGACGACGATCCCCGACCTCGACGACTTCAAGGCGCTCGATCCGTTCTTACGCATCAATGAGAAGGGTCTCGATGGCATTGCCGACGGTCAGCACTTCTACGACCTGCTGGCCGAAGAGGTCATCTTCGACTACATCATCACGACTCCCGGCTACCCCAGACATGTCGAGGGTCGCAGGGCCGTCGCCGAGCTCTACCGCCCTTACGGAACCATGATCGTCCTCGAGCGATGTCACGACCTCGCTGTCCACCACGACACGAGGACCGGCGTCGTGGTGCTCGAGTACGCCTCCGAAGGCCGAGTCGTTTCGACCGGAGCCCCGTACGCCAACCGGTACATCTCGGTACTCACGATCACCGATCGCAAGGTCACTCAATGGCGCGACTACCTCGACCCGGTGGCAGTCTTCGACGCGCTGGGATGGCCGACACGTTGATGAACCTCCTCGCTGCGTGCCGAGGCGTCTATTCAGACGAAGGGTTTCGCGGTTCTTGGATCGGGCCCCGGTCGCGACGCCCTTCGCGAGCAGAGGCGCCAAGTTGTGGACGACGGGCCATGTATCAGAGGGAGGCATTGACGCGCGCTATTGCCGACCGATATGACATCGGCTTGGGGTGTCCTTTCGATAGGTATTTGGATCCGACTTCTCTTTACGGAACGAGAGTCGTCTCTCGCGTGCGTGGCTCGCTCGTAGCGACTGACGCCCCGCACTCATACCGCCGGCTGATCGGAGCAATCTCATGTCCGTCTCCACTGAAGCGTCGGTAACATCGTCGTCGTGCTGAAACCGTGGCCCGCCCTCCCCTACAACGCCTGGAGCGCGACGTGCGACACACTTCATGCCCACACCCAAGTGCTCGGAAAGCTCGCTGCGCGGCTTGCACCGCCTGAGCCGCAGCTCCAACACGCCGCCCTGCGTCTAAGCGCCCGAGGCTGGGAGACGCTCCCCCTGCCGGCACCAGATGGCTCTGGCGCGCTCGTCGTCGCGCTCGATCTCCGTTCGCACGAGGCGGTGGTCGAGCACAGCGATGGTCGGACACACCGAGTTCCACTCGCGCCAGATCGCCCAGTCGGCGCTGTCACACGCGAGGTGCTCTCGAACGTGGCGGATCTCGGCGGACCGGTGGAGATCGACCCGACACCGCAAGAGACCCCTTGGTCCACCCCGCTCGACGAAGACGACGAGCACGCCACCTACGACCCCAGCCATGTGGCGACGTATTTCGCCGCCGCGACCCAAGCAGCGCTCGTGCTGTCGGAGCTACGCGCGCCCTATCGCGGACGCTCGACTCCGGTTAACGCCTGGTGGGGATCGTTCGATCTCGCGGTGAGCCTCTTTTCTGGACGCGCCATCGATCCGCCCTCAAGGGACTTCATCGTGCGCAACTCCGGGAACGCCCAGCAGATCGAGATCGGCTGGTGGCCAGGAGATGCCCGATATCCAGATGCTGCCTTCTACGGCTACGCCTTCCCGCCGCCGGAGGGTTTTGATCAGGCGAAGCTTACGCCGGCCTCGGCCCGATGGAACACAGCGATGGGCGAGTACCTCCTCGATTGGGAAGACGTCCGAGTCGAGACCGAGCCCAAGCGGGCGGCACTCGACTTCGGTCGATCGGTGATCCGTCACGCATGCGCGGTTTGCGACTGGGATGAAGCACTCGCCGCGAGCACCGAGGGTGTCCCGCCGCCCGTTACGTGAGCCCTTCGAGATCGATCAGGTCTCGATCTCGGACCGCTTGAGATCAGTCCAGACCGACCTTTGAGATGAGGACGAGAAGGACGACGGGAATCTCCCGCGTGGAGCGCCGCGTCGCCAGCTCTACGCCAGGGGTGAGCGCGCTGATTCGCCGGAGCAGCTCTCGTCGCGCTTCGGGTGGCGCGACTCGTGCACGCGCCTGCCACGTCGCACAAGAGCAAGGCTCGAAATCCGACACCGAGCTGGAACTAGGCAAACAAGACCTATCAGCACCTGCTCCCGCCGGTCACGGCCTTGCGCCTCTTCCCGCCGTTAGTGAGAACGGACAGAACGCGCAGCTCGGCCAGGAGTGGGCAGCTCGGCTTCCACCTCTTGGGCAAGGTCGCACGGGCTGTCAGGCGGGTCGAGAGCCTCGATCTGTGTAGCAAGTAGCCGAATCTGAGCGCGGAAGCTCTCGCGCGCCTCTTGGTCCAGGGGCGTGAGCACGTAGGCCTCAGCAGCCCGAAGACGGTCATTAAGGATCGTGAGCAACTCGGCGCCGCGTCGGGTGGCGACGATTCGCCGAGCCCGCCGATCAGCCGGGTCCGGACGACGCTCGATCAGCTTCGCCGTTTCAAGATCATCGAGCAGGTAAGTCATGACCGTGCGGTCAACGCCGAGGTGTTGGGCCAGGGCGAGCTGGCTACCAACCATGCCATGGGCGGCCGCGGAAAGGACCTGGTAGCCCCTCGGTCCGCCGGGTAGGTCGGCCACAGCGGCGTGCGCCGCCTTGACGTAGGCCCGAAAGATCATGCCCAGGCCCCATCCAAGGTCGTCTGCCAATGCCTCGTCGCAGGTCGGAGCCTCCCTCACTTCGTCGCCGCGACCATCGATGTTGTCCACGACCTCAGCATACGGGCCGAGCCGAAATAAACGTCGACACTTAGATGTTCTGTTCTCATGATGATCTGCCTAGAATACTAATGACCCGCATGGAGC
>JAODBN010000029.1 GCA_025463965.1 Acidimicrobiaceae bacterium | reverse complement strand
GTCCTTGTAGGGGCGCCGTTCCGGTTGCGCCGCAAGGGTCGCCGCCGTGCGCAGGTAGACGTCGACGTGGTAGTGCGACGGCGTCGTCACGATCTGCGCCTTGCCGACGAGGACGTGCCACATACCGGCGTTGATCGCGCCGGTCAGGTAGCTGCGGGAGGCGCGGTCGACGCCGATGATTGCCGGCTCCGTGTTGCCTCCTCCCCATCCCCGGAAAGCGTTGGTCTCATCCTGCACGCCCCAGTCGAGAATGTTTCCGGACGTGAGGGACTTGTGATCGATCTCGATCTCCACCGTGCCGGCGGGAACCGTAAAGGGCAGCTCGAAGAACTCGCTGGCATCCGTCGGCGCGGTGTCGTCGAACGTAGCGGCCGGCGTCTCCGCCCGTGCGAGGGACGAGACGAGGAGGCCGGCGGCGAGCGTGAAGGCGTTGGAGGCGCGCATTTGGTGAGCCTATCAGCCTCGGAGAAACGCGCATGTCTGGTGGCTCACGTCCGCGGCGCGGCCATCCACGGGAGCACCAGCGCCGGCTCGGCCCGGGCGTTGCCCTTCAGCGCCAGACCGTAGGCCTTGAGAACGTCGCTGCGGGTCAACATCCCGACGAGCTCATTGGGACGCCCGTCGGAGACGACCGGCAGCCGACCGATGTGGTGCTTCGTCATGAGCGTAACCGCGTCGTACAGCGAGGCCGTATCGGAGATCACGACCGGCCCGCCCTGCACCAGCTCACCCAGGCTGCGCGTCGCCTCCGCGCCGAGCAGCTCGGTCCGCGTGAGCACCCCCAGGAGTCGGCCGTCTGCGCGCAGCACTGGATACCCGTGGTGCGCGGCAATACCTCGCGCGGTCAGTCGGGAGAGGACGTCGCCCACCCGATCCAGCGCCGACAAAGTAGCGACTGTGCGCGTCGCGAAGTCGCCGACGGACGCGTGAGACAGGACGTCGTGCCCGTACTCCGTCGAAACGCGGACGCCTCGGCGGGCGATCTTCTCCGTCATGATGGAGTGGCGCATGAGCAGGCTCGAGATCAGGTAGCTCGCCGAGCAGGCCCCGAGGAGAGGGAGCAGACCCATCGGCTGCCGGGTCGTCTCGAAGGCGAAGACGACCGACGCGAGCAGAGCATGCGACGCCCCGACGAACATCGCCGCCATGCCGACCAGCGCGCCGATCCGCGGATCGATCCCCAGCTCCGGCCACGCGTGCGAAAGGATGGCGCCGGCCAGTGCGCCGAGCCCGCCTCCGATGGTGAACAACGGCGCCAGCGTTCCCCCCGAGGTGCCGCTCCCAAGGGAGATGGACCACGAGATGAACTTCAGCACCGTCAGCGTCGCGAGCGCCTGCAGGGGCACGCTCCCGGAGAGAGCGCGCTCGATGTTGTCGTAGCCGACCCCCATGGTCCGCGGAGCGAAGAAGCCGACGACGCCCACGGCAATCGCGCCCAGCGCCGGCCACCACATCCAGTGAATCGGAAGCCGCTCGAATGCGTCCTCGACGGCGTAGACAGTGCGGGTGACAAACACGGACGCCAGGCCCATCACAGCGCCGATGGCGATGTAGAGGGCGAGCGCGGCGCCTCCGGGCTCCGTGATGGAAGGCATGTCGAAGGCCGGCGCGGTGCCGACCATGGCCATCCGCATTCCGCAGGCGACCGTCGTCGCGAGCGCCACCGGGATCAACGAGCGCGGACGGTATTCGAAGAGCAGGAGCTCCACCGCCAGCAACACGGCGGACACCGGGCTGCCGAAGGTCGCAGACATGCCGGCCGCAGCGCCGGCCGCAAGGAGCGTCTTGCGCTCGTTGGCCGTCGTCCGGACAAGCTGACCGATCAGCGAGCCGAGCGCGCCGCCGGTCGCGATGATCGGACCCTCCGCGCCGAAAGGACCACCGGTGCCGATTGAGATCGCCGCCGAGAGGGGCTTGAGCAACGTGATCCGCGCCGGAATCCGACTCTCGTTGAGAAGCACCTGCTCCATCGCTTCCGGGATGCCGTGCCCGCGGATCGCCTTCGATCCGTACCGCGCCATCAGGCCGACGAGGATCGCGCCCACCACCGGGATGATGACGACCGCGAGGCCGAGGTGATTGCCCGCCGGCGACGCATGGTCCGTGGACCAGCGGCCGTAGAACGCGATGTTCGTGACGAGGTTGATGAGGTGCGTGAGGAGGCTGGCGATCAGGGCGACGGCGACCCCCAGCACGAGCGCGATGGCGCTGAGAAAGACGGTCCGCTGATCGACGGGGCGAACCTCCGGAATGATCTGAGCCGCTTCGAGGAGCGGACCCATGCTCGGCGCAATCGGCACCCCGCCTGCGGGCGCGGCGGGGCCGATGTAGCTGTGAGGCATCGGGAAGGCCTTTCGGTCAGCCTCGCGGTCGGCGCGGGCTGGCTTCAAAGAACATGGCTGGCGGACGCCCATGAGGAGCCAGGTGGTTCACCACCCGGCCGAGGAGCCGCGCCAGCTGACGCCGGTTCGCAGGCGGAAGCGCGGCAATCGCCGCAATCAGTT
>JAODBN010000409.1 GCA_025463965.1 Acidimicrobiaceae bacterium | reverse complement strand
AAGGGCCATGGGTCAAGTCTTCCAAGACCGGGATCAAATCGCGAGCATTGACCCAGGTAAATCAGCACCTACCTAGCCGTGGTCTACGAGCGCTCGCTAGTGCACCATTCAGCGACGTCCCGAAACCCGCTGCGCCGGCAGCGGCTGGCTCCGGCGCTAGCCGAAATGTGCGGGTCGCCAGGCGGAGCAGGGCCAATAGGAGGCTCGGCGCTGGCGCGCCTCGCTTGTGCTTCGCAGCGGCCACGGGATGTGGAGCTCTATGGGCACGGGATCATCGTGGAACAGAGTGGAGACGTCTTAGGCACCGGGGCACGAGATGGGTTCGACATGGTCACGTTCTGCGCTCGCTGTGCTGCCGTTCGCAGTGGTTCTTGAAGCGACCCGGACGCAAGCGGACGGTTCGTGGCCACTCTGGAGACTCGTCTTTGTCGCTGCGGCTCCAGCTCGGAGCGGCGTCGTCGTGATGGTTCGGATCCCCGTGCAACGGCGTGCTTCACCAACCTGGACGCGGCCACGGCAGAGCATCCGGAGTCATCAACCACAGGGCGTCTGCGTGGATGGCACGCCTTCGGCGTGATCGGTGCCGGCGATGAGTTTCGGAGGACAACCTTCAGTCTCGGAAAGGGCGTGACCCAGCTTCGGATGGACCATCTCGGTGGCTCTTCACGACGACACTTCCCGGGGACTTGCCTTCATCGTGATCGTCCCGACGAACGGGCTCGGACACCACCAGAGGGGGTCGTGACGGAACACCATGGTTCGGTGCGATGTCACGGTGACGCCTGCGCACAAGACGACCTGGTGCCGCCGGACAGGTGATGGAAGTGACGTAACGACGGAGGGACCACTGGGTCATTCGTTCGGCAGCGCAGCGTTAACCAT
Organism: Acidimicrobiaceae bacterium; assembly: GCA_025463965.1. GTDB lineage: Bacteria > Actinomycetota > Acidimicrobiia > Acidimicrobiales > Bog-793 > JAODBN01. The sequence goes on along the minus strand of JAODBN010000409.1, from coordinate 6,002 downwards.
GTCGACATCACTGGAGCACCCTCGGGCCATGCGTGTGGCGCAGCCACCTGGCCGAAGGCCAGCGTCCTGACCCAGCACAACTCACCTCTCCGGAGCGGCGTGCATGGGCTCGACGCCGAGCTCGTTCGCAGCGCGGCGCTGACGCCTTCCACCGGACGTTTCGGAGGGTGGAAGAGACACGGTGCAGCCGCGATCGTCGTGCGAAGAAGGCGCGAAACGGAGTGACGCCAGAAAGGGCGGAGAGATGCGGCGCGGCCAGGATCGGCTCTTGAATACGAGAAACCTGGCCTTCACAAGTAGGCACTCGCCCACATTTTTTCTCCAGGTTTTTGCGCCGATGTTCAGGTTTTCGTGGTGTGTGCTTCGCTGGTTGTGGTCACCGTCGCGACCGCGTCTTCGCGCTTCGTCGCGGGAGCCGAACCGTCCTCTCGAGCGTCCGACAGTCAGCCACTTTGCCCACACCTACTGACGTTCTGTCACAGCGGGACACTGTCGCAACAGGACGATCTCGCCGTCCCTTGTTCGGGCTCGATCCGTGTCCCAGTGGGCGTGATGGCAACAGCCTTCTGGTCCACGAGCGAGAGGCGCATCGCACTCTTCATCTGCAGCGCCGCGGCGAGGCCTCGGTCGTCACCTGCACCGAGCTCTTGGTGGCAAAGCACCCAGAGTCGGATGGCCAGCGAGAGATTGAGCATGAGGGAGGAACGCTCTTGTGCGGTGATTCCATGGAGGCTGATGTAGTCGTCGGACAGCGGATCCTGGCGCAGCTCGAAGGCGACGGCCGCCAGGGCCATGAGTTTCCCCGCGTGTCGCTGGGAAGTGGTTGCTTTCATGTTGGACTCTGTGCATCTGCCTGCCGATCGGGTGCGGTTCTGAGTCGGAGCCGACTGGGCCTCAGGGCCAGGTTCGACGGACGCGTGGCGCTCGCGCTGTGAGGTCTCGCAGTCGCGACCACCGCTCTCGAGGACGACGATGTGCGCGTTCGGCTCAGGTTGCGCACGATCGCCACTGCGGAGGCGGGCACAGATCTGCTCGCGAACCACGACCACCGCCCGTGGTCCTCGACCAGGGCGCCTGGGACCTGGCTTGATCTCAGTGCTAGTGGTGTGTTGCCGACGTGGAAGCGGACGTCGCTCGAGCCGCGGCGGGGCCGGTCCCGCTCGACGACTCCGGGGGAGCTTGAGGGCCCGGCCGGTCGTTCGGTGCTCCCGGGTGGGGCCGGTCGGACCTCGCCGTGCGGTTCGCCGGCTGCGACGATTACCGTCCGATCGTGGCCTGGTCCTCGGAGCGTGTGAATGGGCTGTTGGCGGGGCCGTGGGGCCGCCGGCTGTGCATTGAGGTGCTCGGCGACCCCACGCTCGGAGCGACGTCGACGTGGAGTTTGGCCCGCGCCACGCCAGCGCCGGACAACGTCGCCGACGAGGTGGCGCGGATCATCGCGAGCTCCGACCTTCAGACGGTTGCCGCCAGCACAGACCCGTTGGCCTTCTTGGCCCCGCTCTCGGCGACGGTGTACGCCGCCGCTTACTGGCAGCCACTCGACGACCTCGGCCTGGCGCTGGCCGAGGATGGCGTCGGTGAGGTGCTACTGCCAGTGGCCGAGGCCATCGGCGAAGCGCCTGCCACGCAGTGGTGGCACAGCCCAATCCCACTCGGCGACCACCACCGCGTGCTCTTCGACGGGCTTCCCGCGTTCGAGACCGACAGCGCCACTGCCTTGCGGCTGTGGCGGGCAGGAACTCTTGACGACGAGCACCGGGCGGCCGACCGCCCTGCGGACCCCGCCGCACCGTGGGGCGGCCGCTGGTGGTCGACTCCGGCGTTGGTAGGCCTCACTCGCTCCACGCGATCGCTGCCGGGTGGCGGACCGGTCGGCCTGGCCCTCGTCGTGGACGCCATGGGTTGGACCTCGGCGACTGTCGAGCACCTCGCACGTCCGCCTGACGAGCGCGTCTACGAGATCGACGGGCCCGCCGACTGGACCACGTTGGTCGCTCGTTACCCGCTGACCGTGACCAACTCCCGCCGTCACGACTGGTGGAAGATCACCCGTCGAGCGGGCGACTGGCTCCTGCCCGACTACGAGGCCATGGCCCTTGACTTCGGCGCCGTCCACCTCAGCGTCTCCGGCTACCTCAGCAGCGCCGGACGTGCCCCTCGAGGTCGCCGGCGCCGCTTCGGTGCTCGCCGGCTGGGACCCCGACGCCACCTGGTGGCTCACCGACGCCTTCACGACCGAGGCTGCCACCAATTGTTCAAGAGGCGATCGCGACGAGCCGCTCGGCTGGCACCTCCAAGTGAGCTGAGTGGTCGGCGTCTCGGCGAACAGGGAACACCCCCGGCGACGTGGACAACACGCCTCCTGGGTCGAGCACGCCAAGTGATCCCGGGGTCGCGAGCTGCCACGCCAGTACTGCACAACGCAGGCATGCGTAATGCTCGCGTATGGCAGACGTATGGCACTACGACAGCCTGCGCAACGCCAGCGGTGAGCCAACGCCGCGGTCGGGGTGGAATCGTCAGGCGAAGGGCCGGCAAACGTCAGGAGCGAACGAACTCCAGCAGGGGACCGATGTCGTGCCCGTCAGCGGCTCTCAGGGCGCAGATGTAGCGGGTGCGGACCTCGCTCGCGTCGGACAGGTTCTCCCGGCCCCAGGTGAACCGCTCCCCGCCGAGCGAGGTGATGAGCAGGTCCGCCGCCGCCCGGCCGTGTCGGCCGTTCCCGTTCGGGAAGGCGTGGATAGCTACGAGGCGGTGGTGGTACCTGGCGCCGATCTCGTCCGGACCCATGGCTGAGCCCGCCGGGGCTGCGCCCCACGCCCTGACGTCAGCGAGCAGCTCGATGACGCAGGTGCGGACCTGCCACCACGGCACACCGATGTTCTTGTCCGTCTTGCGGTACTTGCCCGCCCACTTCCACACGTCGCCGAACATCCGCCGATGCAACTCTTCTAGGAAGACGAGTTCCAGCAGCTCATCCGGCGTGCGTGCACGACCGTAGGCCCACTGGAACCCGTCCTCCACGTTCAGGGCCTCGACGATGTTCAACTCGCCACGACTGGAGATGTACGAGAGCTTCAGCCCCGCTGCCTCTTCGGGATCGAGCGGAGTCGTGTCCTCGGGTACGAGGGTCACTGCTCGGCAGGAACGTCGGCGTCCCAGAGATGTCGGGAGGCGACCAGCTCCTCCACCCGCTGCGCCAGGCGCTCCTCGGCCTCGTCACGGACGACACGTTGGCCCTCCAGCAGCATCGTCTGGTCGACTCGGGCAAGCTCCGCTATGGCAACTCGGCGGGCCTGCGCTCGCACCGTCTCGTCCAGTGAGTTCTTCGGCACGAAGGCATAGACAAGCTGGCAGTCGAGGGCCTCGGCCGCCCGACGAAGGGTTGAGAGCCCGATCGAGCCCTCGATCTCTTGCTTCTCGAACTTCAAAACGGCCTGCCTGGTCACGCCCATTCGCTGCCCGAGCCGCGACGTGCTCATCCCGAGCGCCTCGCGAACGGCACGAATCCAACCGCCAGCCGGCAGGGCGGACATCTCGGCGTCGGTGAGCCGACTCGTGCGCTGGTCAAGCGCCCTGCGCGCCATCGCAGCGTGCTTCGTGTTCATCCGGGTCACCTCACACCGACAACCTGTAGGTTGTCGCGTAGCTTCGCTCGACAACCTGTGGGTTACCACAGTTGACGTATTCGGCAACTCTAAGGTTGTCTCTAGTCAGTATACCGACAACCTCAGAGTTGTCAACTACAGCCCGACGCGACCGGCGGCGGCGTCATCCCACCGGGTCTCGGCCTGGATGTAGCGGTCGAGCGTCGCCCGGCTCTGGTGCTGCCTCGTCGTCGCCATGATGACCCGGTCCAGAACACCGGCCTTGGCGGCGCTCGTTGTGAGACATGTCGCCTTCGAACGAGTCATCACCCGCTCGAACTCCTTCCCGACATCGTCCAGGCGCGCCAAGTCGAGCAAATACCCTGGCTAGGCGCTGACGGGCTCGAAACCCCTACCGTCGGGAAGGGTGCGATAACTGAACGTTATCTGCCTCTTCCTTGTTTCGGGGACGCCGAAATGTCGGTCGGCCGGGCGACGGGGAGCGCTGGAGACAATTGGCGATGAGGACGGCCCACTGACGGCGAACCCGCTCGACTTCAGGTCGTCACGACCCTCACCCTCGTCGATCGGGCTCGCCTGGCGTAACGTCCAAGCTGCTCGACGAACTTGAGGCGCCTACCGAGCCGGCGCCTCTAGGGCCGAGGTTGGATCCGGGTGACGGCACGCAGCTCCGCTCGCACCTGCTGGTAGACGTCGATTTCGAGTTCGGGCGCGACCCAAAGGGAGAGCGCAACGGCGTAGTCGACCTCCTGACCGCCTAGGCCACCCGCCTGCTCAACACATTTGATAGCCAGCGAGAGCGGCGTGCCCTGCCCCGCTGTGCTGGCCCGCTGGGTCACATAACTCTGTTGTTGGACTGTCCCTCGTTGCGCGGCCCGCGATTCCACGGTCTGGGACTTGAGAGCGCTGGTTGGGACGAGGCCGTGCGGCTTCGCGAAGGTGAGCTTGGCCTTCCGGTACTGGCGGTGACCGGGATTGATTGGGGAGAGCCAGGCCAGGGTCGCGATCACCTGCTTGACCCCAACTTGGTGGAGGCCGGCTGGAAGAGGGACGACGAGTCTCTGCTCCTGATTAGATCCCAGCCGACCGAGGAAGATAACGGTGGCTTCGTTCTCGGCGCATCCCAAGGTCAGATCCCGCTGCACGGACCCGTATCCCCAGACGCGATCGGCCTCGAACGGTTTAGTTTCCAAGTCAGGCCAGGACGCCTCGTGGACGAGGAGAGCTTTGATGGCTACGGATCGTTGAGCGCGACTTGTGGAGCGTGGCCAGCCTTCAAGGGAGTCAAGAAGGTCGTGCAAATGGCCACCGTGGCGGCTTATCAGCGCCGCAGCCGGGCTGGTGCCGGCGATGAAGCTCGAGCCAGTCGTGGGTCGTTCAGTCGATGCGGTTGCGACTTTGATGCCGGGGCCAAGTGAGGATGACCCCGACATCAACGTGGTCTCGTGGCCAGGCTTGGCTGCAAGGTAGGTTCGACCGCCGGCACTCGCCAGATCCGGTTTCACGGCACGCCGTTGGCCGCGGCCTAACGCGCTGAGCGGGTGGACCATGTCGATCCCATCGCCAGGGTCGAGGCGGTAGCCAACGGCCACGTCGCCGGCCTCATCGTGGTGGATAGCCCCGACCGTGAGGGCGTTGAGCGCCTCTGCGGGGCTCAGCAGTCGCCGGGAGCCTGCCTGTTCGTACATCGCAGAGCGAATGGCGGTTCGGCGGTCCTCGCCGCTAAGCGCTTGCAGCTCCGACATGGACAGCCCAGCTACGGTCAATACGGGGTGATTGCCAGCGGAGACAACGACCAGCACGCCATATTCGTGGCTGAGCCAGTCGACCGCACGCGCCCATGCGGATGGCAGCACGTCGAAGGGCATCGCTCGGTCCCCGACGGAGAGGTTGACAATCACTGCGTTCGGCGTTAGGGGCGGCTGACCGTCGACACCCTCGAACAGCTCGCGAAACACGCGCCACATAAGGTCCGGCGCCAGAACACCCTCCGGCAATTCCTCACTCGGCGGATTGGTGGCGGGCGAGGGAGTCAGGATCGGACGGACCAGGATGGGGCGATTCGTCGGCGGCTCACCCGCATTCAGATCTCCCCACACAAGAACGGACGCCATGGCAGTCCCGTGGCGTCGGTTCACGACGGTCGAGAGTGGCCGCGCGTCCAGTTCGTCAGGGTCCCAGACGATTACCCGGCCGGCCAGAAGATCGTGATTTGCCACCGGTACGCCGTCGAGCAGGCAAATGAGGCTCTCCTGACTGATCCGTGAGTGCCTGAGTAACCCATCCGCGAGTGCACCCCGCTTGCCTCCTAGCTTTCGAGCTGTCTGACGGTTCGAAAACAGGAGGGCAAACGGGGTGCGGAACGCAAGGCTATGGGCACGCGCGCTCGGACTG
>JAODBN010000345.1 GCA_025463965.1 Acidimicrobiaceae bacterium | reverse complement strand
CCGGCGGCTGTGTCCTCGTCGCGCTCGTGCTGTTGGCCGAGTACGGCGCCTTCGAGATCCTCGGCTTTCGCACCTTCACGACCGAGATCTACACCGAGTTCCTCATCCACTTCGACTCGCCGGCCGCATCCGCGCTCTCGCTCGTTCTCGTGGCCCTTTGCATGGCGGTGCTTCTCGGGGAGAGTGCCTTCGGTCGGAGCCGGATCGCGAGAAGCGGTCCGCTCGCCCCGAGGGCCGCGCGGCGCCACCGGCTGGGGCGTGGAAAGGTGCCGGCTCTGCTCGCCATGGGCCTCCTCGTGGCGCTCGCCCTTGGGGTGCCGGTCGGTGCCGTCGTCTCGCTCATGGTGCAAGGCGGTCAGTCCGGTCTGCCCCCCTCGTCGATTGCGTCCGCGGCGGGCCACACCTTTGCCTACAGTGCGGCGGCTGGGCTCATCTCGACGGCTGCCGCGCTGCCGATCGCCCAGCTGTCCGTTCGCCACGCGGGAAGGCTCACCCGGCTGCTCGAGCGCTCCACCTTCTTCGTGCTCGCGCTCCCGGGGCTCGTGATCGCCCTCGCCCTCACCTACTTCTCCAACCGCTACGCAGGCGGCTTTCTCTACCAGTCCGCGCCTTTGCTCGTTGCGGCCTACGCCATCATGTTCTTCCCGCTGGCGCTGGTCGCCGTGCGAGCCTCGCTCGCCCAAGCGCCCCCAGCTCTCGAGGAGGTGGCTCGCTCGCTCGGGCGGCCGCGCCTCGAGGTGTTGTGGCGGGTCACCCTTCCCCTGATCGCCCCGGGGCTCGCGGCAGCGTTCTCATTGGTGTTCCTCGAGGCGGTCACCGAGCTCACGGCCACGCTCGTGCTGATCCCCACCGGCGCGCAGACCCTTGCCACAGGCTTTTGGAGCTACGAGAGCAACGGCGCCTACAGCCAAGCCGCTCCCTATGCCGCGCTAATGATCCTCGTGGCAGCGGTGCCGAGCTACGTGCTCGGTCGTTGGTTCGACCGGCGACCTGCCGTCACTACGGTGCCATCGTGACGGAGCTTCGCGTCGGGGGGCTCCACAAGTCCTTCGGCGGCCAGCCGATCCTGCGCGGCGTCGACCTCGTCGTCCCGGCCGGCTCGCTCACGGCGGTGCTCGGGCCGTCGGGCAGCGGCAAGACCACGCTCCTCCGGGTGATTGCCGGGTTCGAGCGGGCTGACCGAGGCGAGGTCTCGCTCGCTGGCGCGGTGGTCGATGACGGGGAGGGCCGTCCGACACCGCCCGAGCGGCGCCACATCGGCTACGTGCCCCAAGAAGGCAGCCTCTTTCCCCACCTGAATGTCGAGGCCAACGTGGGCTTTGGGCTTCCCCGCGGCCGGCGGCGTGGGGGCCGGGTAAGCGAGCTGATGAAGATGGTGGGCCTCGAGGGGCTCGCGCATCGTTTCCCCCACGAGCTCTCCGGCGGCCAGCAGCAGCGGGTCGCCCTTGCTCGAGCCCTTGCGATCGATCCCCACCTCGTGCTCTTGGACGAGCCCTTCTCCTCCCTCGACGCGAGCCTCCGGGCGGCCGTGCGGGCGGACGTGCGCTCGGTGCTGCGTCAGGCCGGTGCGACGGCGGTCCTCGTCACCCACGACCAGGACGAGGCGCTCTCGTTAGCTGACCACGTGGCCGTCATGCGGGAGGGCCAGATCGGCCAGCTGGGCACGCCCGAAGCTCTCTACGCCCGGCCCGGGGACCCAGAGCTCGCCCGCTTCCTCGGGGAAACGAACCTGATCGAGGGGATCCTCCAGGGCGCGACGGTGTCGACCCCGCTCGGCGAGCTGGAGCTTCGCCCGCCCGGGAGCTCGACTGTGCAGGGCAGCCGGGTCCAGGTGCTCGTGCGGCCCGAGCAGATCGAGCTGACCGCGGCCGACGGGGCTCGCTTCACCGGGGTCGTGGTCGAGTACGAGTACTACGGGCACGACGCGGTGGTGCGCCTGCGGCCCGATGGCGACTGGGGTGTTGAGCCGCTCGTGGTGCGCGTGGCGGGAGGCCCGAGGTGGGCGGTGGGCTCGCGTGCCGGGGTGGTCACCACCGGGCAGGTCGTCGCCTGGGCTCCCGGTGGCAGCAGCGCAGCAAACCGCAACGTCGTCCCGCCCGCCATTCGCTGAGCAGGCAGGCAAGTAGACACAGGCCGCTGCCGATAGGCCGGCGCTCTCTCCTACCAAATTGATCAGATTTGGTGCTCCGATCCAATAAGCTATTGCGATGCACTGGGACGCTGTGGTCGCCGGGCTCGGTGTCGGGCTGGTCGTCGGCCTCACTGGCAGCGGCGGCGGGGCGCTGCTCACCCCCATTCTCGTTCTCTTCCTCGGCGTCAATGCCAAGGGAGCCGTGGCGAGCGACCTGGCTGCCAGCCTGGTGATGCGCCCGGTCGCCGGCATGGTCCATCTCCGACACGAGACCGTGCGCTGGTCGGTGGTGAAGTGGCTGGTCCTCGGGTCGGTGCCCGCCGCCCTTATCTCCGGCTTCGCCTCGCCAAAGCTCATCACGGCAACGGCAACCAAGCACGTGCTCGAGCCCGCAATCGGCATCGCACTGATCTTGAGCGGGGGAGTGGCCATCGCTCTTCGCGTCCGACGCGCGATCCACCCGCCCAAGGTGGCTGGAGATGGCCCCGAGCAATTGCGCGTTCGGCCGCTGCCCACGGTGGTCATCGGAGTCATCGGGGGCCTCGTCGTCGGGCTCACTTCAGTGGGTTCGGGCACCCTCATGCTGGTGGCGCTCGGCATCCTCTATCCAGGTCTCGCTCCCGCCGAGCTGGTCGGCACGGACCTCGTCCAGGCGGTCCCTCTCGTCGCGGCGGCGACCCTTGGCCACCTTGCTGCCGGCGGGGTTCACCTGTCGCTTACCACCTCGCTCATCGTCGGGAGCGTCCCGGGGGCCATCGTCGGCTCGCTTGTGTCCCCGAGGGTGCCCGCCAAGCCGCTCGGGGCAATCGTGGCCGGCGTGATCTTCGCCTCTGGATGCGCCCTTGTCGGTTGGATTCCGGGCCTTGCCCTCGGGGGCGTCGCAGCACTGGCGCTCGCCGCTTGCGCTCTCCTCATCTACCGACACCGCCCCGTCCAGGCCGACGACGAAGACAAGGTGCTCACCGCGCCGTTCCAGGGCTGACTTCGGCCGTAGCCCGCCTGAAAAAAGTGGCCCGAGGCCATCAACGGTGCAAGCGGAAGTCCGCTCGTTCGCGCTGCGACGAGCATTGGTCCGCTCCATCGCTGGGGCCGGCCCGAGCGAGATCGTCGAAAGTCTGCTGTTGCCTCCGTCAATCCGGGGCAGCGGCGCTTTGCTGTACCATACTGGGTATGATTAGTGGTCGGGTATCGCCATGAGCGTTCGCCATGCAATCCTTGCCCTCCTCAGCGAGGGCCCCAAGTACGGCCTCCAGCTGCAGAAAGAGTTCGAGTCGAGCACCGGCGAAGTGTGGCCGCTCAACATCGGACAGGTGTACACAACGCTCCAGCGTCTCGAGCGCGACGGGCTCGTCGAATCCGACGAAGCCGAGAGCGAAAGCCCGCAGAAGGGTTTCCACATAACTGACGCCGGATCGACGGAGCTCTCGTCGTGGCTGAACACTCCGCCGGACATGACCTCGCCGCCGCGCGACGAGCTCGTGATCAAGGTGTTGTCAGCCCTCCGGGTGCCGGGTGTGTCGGCCCACGATGTGATCCAAGTCCATCGGCGTTATCTGGTCGAGCTGATGCAGCAGTGGACGCGCCTCAAGGAGGACGAAGCAGACTTCGATCTCACCTTCGCGCTCGTTGTAGACGCGGAGCTGTTCCGATTGGACTCGGTCGTACGGTGGCTCGACGCCGCCGACGGCCGCCTCAAGCGGGCCGCTTCCACTCCGTCCGTCGCACCGATGGGACCACGACTGGCGCGGCGGCTGGTCGTCCGTCGGTGAGCTTCCTCGAACTGCGACGCGTCTCCAGGTCCTACGGAGAGGGCGCTGCAGAGGTGCATGCCATCCGAGACGTCGACCTCGCCGTCGAGTGCGGGTCGCTCGTAGCGGTGATGGGTCCGAGCGGCTCGGGAAAGTCGACCCTGCTGACCATCGCCGGGAGTCTCGAGGAGCCGAGCAGCGGCGAGGTGGCAATCGACGGCGCGTCGGTCCAGGCGATGTCGCGTAACGACAAGGCCCGTCTCCGACGCCGCACGATCGGGTACGTCTTCCAGGAGTTCAACCTCTTGGCTGGCCTCACGTCGGTGGAGAACGTCGCGCTGCCCCTCGAGCTCGATGGGCTGTCAGGCAAGAAGGCGCAAGCCATGGGAATGGCGGCGCTCGAAGAGCTGGGCCTCGCGGATCGGGCGGCCCACTATCCCGACGAGCTTTCCGGCGGTGAGCGCCAACGGGTCTCGATCGCCCGGGCCATCGTCGGGGAGCGTCGTCTCCTCCTCGCAGACGAGCCGTCGGGCGCGCTCGACTCGACGAACGGCGAGGCCGTGATGCGCATGATCCTCACCGCCTGCAAGCGGGGGGTCGCCGCGGTCGTCGTCACCCACGACGCCCAGCTCGCCTCGTGGGCCGACCGCGTGGTCTTTCTCAGGGACGGGCGTGTCGTCGATCAGACGATGCCGCCGCCGAGCCCAGAGGCGCTGCTCGAGGAGAGCAGTCGAGCGGGACCCTGGCGGTAATCGTTCTCCGCTGAGAGCGGGTAGCAACCGGGGCTGCAGCTTGACACATAGCCGACGCCGTAACATACTGGGTATGTTCTTACGGGTCCTAATCAAGAGCGCCGCTACGTGCGGCGGAGGACGGTCCGCCCCGATGAGCCTGCTCGAGCTCCGTCAGATCGCGAAGTCCTACGGCGAGGGCGCGACGGCGGTGCGCGCTCTCGACGCGATCGACCTGTCGGTCGAAGAGGGCCATCTCGTCGCGGTCATGGGGCCGAGCGGCTCCGGAAAGTCGACCCTCCTCACGATCGCGGGCAGCCTCGAGGCCCCGACCGCCGGCGAGGTGTGCATCGGTGGTGCTGCGCTGTCGAGCCTGTCCCGCAATGACAAGGCGCGGCTTCGTCGGCGCATGATCGGCTATGTCTTCCAGGACTTCAACCTCCTGCCGGGGCTCACCGCCGCGGAGAACGTCGCACTGCCGCTCGAGCTCGACGGCGTCTCGGCACGCAAGGCGCACAAGGCGGGACTCGCCGCGCTCGAGCAGCTCGGGCTAGCCGATCGCGCCTCGCACTACCCCGATCAGCTATCCGGTGGTGAACGCCAGCGCGTTGCCATCGCTCGCTCGGTGGTCGGCGAGCGCAAGCTGCTCCTGGCCGACGAGCCGTCCGGTGCGCTCGACTCGACCAACGCCGAGGCCGTGATGCGGATGATCCTCGACGCCTGCAAGCGCGGCGTCGCCGCGGTCGTCGTGACCCACGACGCGCACCTCGCCTCGTGGGCCGACCGGGTGATCTTCCTCCGTGACGGGCGTGCCGTCGACCAGGTTGCCCCCGACCGTTCCGATTCGCTCCTCGCGACGCCGCGCTCGTAGCGCGCTCGAACCCAGATCCGACAGGAGCCTCGATGAGCACCGCTCTTCTCGCACCCCTTGCCGACCCCCGCCCCGCCGATGGCGGCGCGCCGGCTCGCCGTGCCGTCGTCCGCTGGGCGTGGCGCCTCTTCAGGAGGGAGTGGCGTCAGCAGTTCCTCATCCTCGCCCTCATCACGGTCGCGGTGGCGGCGACGATCGTCGGCTCGACGGTGGCGACGAACAGCCCGCCGCCGAAGAACTCCGGTTTCGGTACGGCGCAGGACTCCATGTCCTTCCCGACCTACAACGCCCACACGGCGAGCGTCATCGCCAGCCTCGAGCACCGCTTTGGCCGCGTCGAGCTGATCGAGAATGAAACGCTGTCGATCCCGGGATCGATCAACACCTTCCAGCTGCGCGCGCAGGAACCACGCGGGCCCTTCGGCGGCCCAATGCTTTCGCTCGTCTCTGGGCGGTATCCGGCGAACGCCGATCAGGTTGGCGTGACGAGTGGCGTTGCCGCTGCGTTCCACCTTTCGGTGGGTGACAAATGGCGTGTTGCCGGTGTCGAACGCCGGGTTGTCGGCATCGTCGAGAATCCGCAGAGCCTTCTCGACGAGTTCGCGTTTGTCGTACCTGGTCAGGTCAAGAACCCGACAGGAGGAGTCACGGCGTTGTTCGATACTCCGGGCGTTTCACTGAGTTCTTTCAAGGGCGTGCACATCCAAACCCCTGCGTCGGTGGCGCAGTCGAATAAGTTCAATCCCGAAACGATCTCGCTCGCCGCACTGGTCCTTGGGATGTTGCTTATCGCTCTCGTCTCTATCGGCGGCTTCACGGTGCTCGCGCAACGTCGAATGCGCTCCATCGGAATGCTCGAAGCGACGGGCGCGACCGACAGGCACGTGCGTCTCGTTGTCTGCGCGAATGGCACGGCCGTCGGTGTCGTCGGTGCGATCTTCGGCTTCATCCTCGGGCTCGTCCTCTGGTTCGCTTACCGCGCGAGTCTCGAGCAGAGTTCGCACCACCTCATTGGCCTGCTCGCGCTCCCGTGGGTTGTCGTCGCCGCGGCGATGGTGCTTGCAATCGTCGCGGCGTATTTCGCGGCGTCCCGTCCGGCGCGGGCGATTACTAAGGTGCCGATCATCCAGGCGTTGTCGGGACGACCAGCGCCTCCTCGCCAGATCCACCGCTCCGCGCTGCCAGGCATTGTTTTTTTGGTCCTCGCCTTTTTGTTGCTCGGCTACTCCGGTGGCACGAACCACGGCGGTGGAAGCGGTGGCGCTCCGGAACTGCTCCTCGGTCTCGTGCTCCTCATCCCGGGAATGATCCTGCTCGCTCCGTTCTTTCTGTCGCTGGCCGCTCGTCTCGGTCGGCGAGCGCCGATCGCGACCCGCATTGCACTTCGCGATCTCGCTCGGTATCGAGCACGCTCGGGTTCGGCGCTCGCGGCGATCAGCCTCGGTGTGCTCGTCGCAGTGATCGTCATGCTCGCCGCCTCGTCTCGGTACAGCAACGTTCTCGACTACGCAGGTCCGAACCTCTCCGCGAACCAACTCAACCTCAGTACTGCGCTCCCGCCGAAGGGCCAGACGATTGTGAAGACCAACTCCAAGGGCCAGCTCGTTCAGATCCCGAATCCGCAAGTCGAGACCGCAACTGTTGCGCAGCTCACCGCAGCTTCGGAAAAGATCGCGAAGGGGCTCGGCGCGCAGCTCATCACGCTTGAGTCCCCGAACGTCACAATCAACGGGACCCAAGGAGGTCGCAACTGGAGCGGAAACATTTATGTCGCAACGCCACAGCTGCTTAAGGCCTTCCGGATTAGCCAGTCGGCGATCAACCCAAATGCTGACGTTCTCACATCGCGCCCTGGACTTTCTGGAGTGTCGGGCCTCCGATTCGACTACGGGGGCAACCAATTCGCCGACAGCGGAACTGGCAGCGGTGGTCCGAGTGGATCGATTGACCCGGTCATCCAAGAGATCGGAGCGCTTCCAAGTGGGACTTCGGCACCGAACACGGTGATCACCGAGCACGCGATGCGCGAGTTCCATATCTCAGCGAGCACCACGGACTGGCTGGTGAAAGGAACCCAACCCTTTACGGCCGCCCAAATCAGCAATGCAGAACTTACCGCCTCGACGACCCAACTCTCGGTCGAGTCAAAGAACTCTGAGCCGACCTCGTCGGCTGTCATCAATGCAGCCACGCTCTTCGGGGTCCTTATCGCACTTGCCGTTCTCGGGATGTCGGTGGGACTTGTGCGAAGCGAGACGGCGAGCGATCTCCGCACACTCGCGGCGACCGGAGCGTCGAGTTGCACACGGCGCGCTCTGACCGCCGTGACGGCTGGCGCGCTGGGCTTTCTCGGTGCCCTCCTCGGGGTGGTGGGCGGTTATGTCGGCATGATCGGTTGGTTGCGCAGTAATTCGTTGAACGGGGGGATTTCTGCTCTCGGCAACATCCCGGTCGGTGATCTCCTCTTCATGCTCATTGCGATGCCGGCATTCGCGGCTGCCACTGGCTGGCTCTTTGCTGGCAGCGAGCCCGCGGCGATGGCTCACCAAGCGATCGAGTGAAACGAGCCAACTGATCACGGTGTTGCTCCTTGCGATCACAACTGGACTCGTACATCAACGCGCCGCATGACTGGCCGAAGTACGACGTCGGAGTCCAGTGAGATAGCGGGCGCGCCCGCTGAGCGAATCGACGGTGTTCACACTTCGCGACACGTCCGGGCGCGCGGCCTCATACACCTCGGACTGCTGCTGACGGCTGCAGGCGCGCTCGGCACGTTGGCCATCTTGTACATCCGCAACGCGATTCATGCGGACGTCGGCCTCGTTTTCGTCGCTCTGGTGATCGTGCATTTGGTGCAGCGGCGGCGAACCGTAGGCCGGATGATGTCCCAGCTCGCGCGCGCCCGCTCGTTCGCCGAGCGAAGAACCCGACTTGTCGGTTCGGACTTGATCCTCGCGTTCATCACGCTCAATGTGTTGGTGTCAGGCGTGTTGGACTGGAGTCGCGGGGAACCGATCCAGATACCGCTGCCTCGTCCCTTCGACAGGTGGCACCTGTTGTCGGGGGTCGTTCTCGTTCTCTATCTCGCCTTCCACGTA
>JAODBN010000398.1 GCA_025463965.1 Acidimicrobiaceae bacterium | reverse complement strand
GAACGCCCTGTCGCTCTCCGGGTCGCCACCCAACGCCCGCGAGCCCGCGGCTCCGCTCGGACTGGAGGCCCGGGTCGTGTCGCCACTCGGCGCTGGCGCCGATCGCTTCTACGACGACAACACCTGGGTGGCGCTCGCCGCTTGCGCGGAGCACCGCCGCACCGGAGACCCTCGGCTGCTCTGGCTGGCTCGGCGACTGGCCGCCTTCGTCCGCACGGGCTGGTCCGAGACCGAGAGCTGGGCGCACCCGGGCGGCATCCGCTGGAAGGAGCCGTCAAGCAATCGCTCCCGCAACACGTGCGTCAACGCGCCCGCCGCCGAGCTCTCCTGCGAGCTCTTCGCGCTCACGGGCGACCCGGGACACCTGGAATGGGCGATCCGCGGCTACCAATGGGTCCGCTCGGCGCTCGCCACCTCCCAAGGCCTCTACGCCGACCAGATCGCGCCGGACGGCACCTTGACCTCGACCATCTGGAGCTACAACCAGGGCACGATGATCGGCGCCGGCGTCCTGCTCGCCGGGGCGACCGGAGAGGAGCGGTACCTCGAGGACGCCGAACGTACGGCACGAGCCTCGAGCGCCCGCTATGGCAACGGGGGCGAGCTCGACGCCCAGCTTCCCGCCTTCAACGCCATCTACTTCCGCAATCTCTTCCTCTTGGACGCGCTGCGTCCCGACCCCAACTACCGCGAGCTCGCGCGAGGGTGGACCGATCGCGTGGCGGCCAGCCAGCTCGACCGGCACGGACTCGTTCGCTCCACCGAATCGGTGCTCGGAGCCACCGCGGCGTTCGTCGAGGTGGAGGCGCTGCTCGCCGGGGCGCCCCCAGGGCCCTGAGCTAAGAGCCCCCTCCCGGACTGCCGCCCGTGGCACACTCGAACGGTGCCGGAGACGAGCCCTCCGGTGGCCCGCCACGACGGGCTGCCGATCCTCGTCCTCGACGTCGACGGGGTGATCAACCCCTACGCCATGGACGGCCCCGTTCCCGGCGCCTTCTCGGACTTCGCCTCGCACGAGTCGCGTGGCTTCCTCCTCCGCTGTTCGAGGCAAATGGGTGCCCGACTTGCCTCTCTTCCCGCCGAGCTCGTCTGGGCCACCACCTGGGCGGAGAGCGTCGACGTTGACGTCGCTCCCTGGTGCTCGCTGCCCCCGGGGCTGCGCGTCGCCGCCCGCCCACCACGTCGTGAGCCCGACGCGTCGAGCAACTGGAAGTCCGTGCAGGTGCGCGACTTCGTCGTGGCCGAAGGCCGACCGTTCGCCTGGGTCGACGACGACGCCCTGGACGTGCCCGGCCCGGACGGGCTCTCGCCGCGCGAGTGGGCGGCCGACCAGTCGCTCGACTCCCTCCTCATCGCGCCCAGTCCAGACCGCGGCCTCACCCCGGGCGAGCTCGATCGCCTCGAAGAGTGGCTCTCTCGTCACGGCCCGACAAGACGCTGACCCGCCCGCACAGACGAACGTATGTTCGCTATGATGAGCACATGCCGGTGGTGCGGCCCGAGGGCCTGCGTTGGCGCCTCGAGGACGATGAGGACGATGGGCGGCTCTTCTCGGGCTACGGGGCCGAGCACCGCCAGGGCGTCGGCGAGTACCGGGGCCTCGAGCTCATCCACGTGCAGGCCGCCACGGTCCTGAACCGGGTGCCGGCCGCGAGCCGGATGCCGTTCCACTGGACGATCAATGCCTACCGCGGCTGCTCCCACGCCTGCGTTTACTGTTTCGCCCGGCCCACGCATACCTATCTGGGCCTCGGCATCGGCTCGGACTTCGACCGAAAGATCGTGGTCAAAGTGAATGCGGTGGAACGGGTTCGCGCCGAGCTGCGGTCGAGCAGGTGGCGGGGAGAGGCCGTCGCCATGGGCACGAACACCGACCCGTACCAGCTGGCCGAGGGCCGCTATCACCTGACGCGCGGCATCATCGGAGAGCTCGCCGCTGTGGCCAACCCATTCAGCATTCTCACCAAGTCGACCCTGCTGCTTCGGGACCTGCCGCTATTGAGCCAAGCCGCCCGCCGTTGTGACGTCCGCCTCGCCTTCTCGATCGGAACCCTCGACCGAGACGTGTGGCACCTCACCGAACCCGGGACCCCTCCTCCAGAACGTCGTCTCGCCGCAGTCCGGCGCTGCAACGACGCCGGCGTGCCTTGCTCGGTGCTCGTGGCGCCGGTGATCCCGGGACTTTCGGACGGCGAGGACCAGGTTCGAGCGGTGGTCGCCGCGGCTCGGGAGGCTGGAGCCCCTTCGGTGTCGGTGATCCCCCTTCATCTGCGTCCCGGAGTTCGACAGCACTACCTGGACTGGCTTGCCGGCGCTCGCCCCGACCTCATCGAGCTGCACGAGCAGCGCTTCGGTCGACGTAGCCAACAGAGCCCGCGCGTGCGCGAGCGGCTCGGCGAACTGGCTCGAGACAGCTCGAGCCTCCGCCCTGGGGGCCACCGCAACCCCCGTCCCACCAGGCCCAAGCTGCCCGCGACGGAGCGGGCCGTAGCCCCCGACCAGCTCGCCCTGTTCTCGCAACCAGAGGCCAGCACGCGGCCAGCCGGCTCACCTGGCTGATCCTCTCGAGGCATCGCCTCCACGCTCGCCGGCCTGGGGAGCCATCGCTGGGAGAACGGTCCGACCAAGATGGCTTCGGGCGGACCATTACCGGTAGTGCGGCGCCGCGCCTTGCGGGAGAATGGACCGACGTGCGCCGAGCGGACGTGCCCGGCGAGGAGGCCACATGGAGAAATCGAGCCGGCCCGATGAGCCCGCATCCGCAGACACCGAGCCGGGCGGCGACGGCGAGGCCGGGGGCGAGGTTGCCGAGCGAGACCGCGACGAGGTCGACGAGGAGGGGTTCGAGTCTTTCCCGGCCAGCGATCCCCCCGCGAGCTGGGCCGGGCCGGACCAAGGCGGGGGACGCAGCTAGCCGAGAAAGACTCGACGGTCCCTCTGGACTCAGCTGGCGGCGACCTGCTCGACGAGCGCGGACGAGAACGCCTCGAGGTCGTCGGGTCGGCGGCTGCTGATCAGGTTGTCGTCGATCACGAGCTGCTCGTCGACCCAGGTGCCGCCGGCATTTCGGATGTCGGTCCGCAAGCTGGGCCACGAGGTGAGGGTTCGCCCCTTCAAGACACCCGCCTCGACGAGCGTCCACGGGCCGTGACAGATCGCCGCGATGGGGCGCCCGGTCTCTATGAACTCCTGCACCAAACGGACCGCCGCGGGATCCGTCCGCAGCTCGTCCGGGTTCGCAACGCCGCCTGGGAGGACGAGCGCGTCGAAGTCGCTCGCCTCGACCTCACTCGTCGTCCGGTCGACGTGGAAGATGTCGGCCTTGTCCAGGTGGTTGACCGCCTGAACCTCACCGGGGTTGGTGGCGACGAGGACGGGCTCACCACCGGCGGCACGAACCGCCTCCCAGGGGCGAGTGAGCTCCACCTCCTCGACGCCCTCGTTCGCCATCACGAAGCCCACCGTTTTGCCGGTCAGCGATTGGCTCTGATCTGTGGCCATTTCGGCCTCCTTTCGGTGTCTTACTGAGAACACGCCAGCGCCCGGGCTGTCGGGCGCTGGACTACGCGATGCGGTAAGCCTCCGCATCGCGCCGCTTGAGCTCGATACCGAGCCCGGGCCGCGTGAGATCCGGCCAAAGGCGACCGGACCGTGGTCGTGCGGCGCCGTCGAAGAGGAGCTCCTCGATCCTCGTGTGGTCGTGGAAGTACTCGAGGTGCCTGGCGTTCTGGACGGCGCACGCCGCATGGAGGTGCAAGGCGGGGGCGCAGTGCCCGGAGCAGTCGAGACCGAGGCCCTTGGCGAGCGCCGCGATCCGCAGCCACTCGGTGATCCCGCCGCAGCGGGTGACGTCGGCCTGCAGACAGTCGACGGAAGGGGCCATCCGCCCGAAGTACGACAGGTCGTAGCCGTACTCGCCCGCCGCCACGTCGAGCACGGTCTGGGCACGAATGCGGGCCAATCCGGCCAGGTCATCGGAGGAGACGGGCTCTTCGAACCAGGTCACGCCCAGCTGCTCGAAGCGCGAGGCGAGGCGCAGCGCCTGCTTTTCTTGGTAGGCGCCGTTGGCGTCGACGAAGAGCGCCACATGGTCGTCGAGCGCTCGACGCACGGCACGCACCCGTGCGAGATCGGCCTCCTCGGCGCTCCCCCAGTCGGTGCCGATCTTCATCTTGACCGCAGAGATGCCCTGCTCTGCCCAGCCCACAAGCTGCTCGACCAGCTCTTTTTCGTCGTAGGTGGTAAAGCCCCCGCTCCCGTAGACGGCCACCGACTCCCGCCATGCGCCGAGCAGGCGGACGACCGGCTGGCCCTGCAGCCTGCCGGCGAGGTCCCACAGCGCGGCGTCGCACGCCGCCGTCGCCATCGAACCGACGCCTGGTCGCCCGATGTTGCGCAGGGCGCGCACCATCGCCTCGAAAGCGGCGGCCGGGGCGAGCGCGCTTCGGTTCACGAGAACCGGGCGCAGCGCCTCCTCCACGAGCGCTGCAGTGGCTCCGGCGCCGTAGGTGTAGCCGATGCCCGTCTGGCCGCCGGCGCCCACCTCCACGATCACCATGGTTGTGGCTTGCCAGGCGAACGTCCCGTCCGCCTCGGGCCGATCCGTCGGGATCCGATAGACGGAGGTGGCGACGGTCTCGATGACTGGATCGACGCTCGTGCCGATCACTCCCCGCGCAGCATCGCGATGCGGTCGCGAAACAGGGTGGAGGCGATGGTGGCGCGGCGCGGCTGACCGCGCAGGAACGCCGCGGCGAAGCCTTTTGCCTGCTCGTAGGTCACCGAGGCCGGCATGGGGGGCTCGTCGGGGTTCACGACGACGTCGACCACGGCAACACCGGGGTGGGCCAACGCCTCGGCGACGGCGCGCTCGAGCTCCGCCTCCTTCTCTACCCGAATGCCCAGCGCACCGTTGGCCGTGGCAAAGCTCGAGTACTCGCCAAAGCGCGGCTGGCGGACCCCGAACTCGGGGAAGCCGAGCACCATCTGCTCCCACAGGATCTGGCCGAGCGCCCCGTTGTTGGCGATGAACACCTTCACCGGTAGGTCGTGACCGACCGCGGTGAGGACCTCCGCCATCAGCATGGAAAAGCCGCCGTCCCCGACGAACGCGATGCACTGGCGCCCGGGGTGCGCGACCTGCATGCCGATCGAGTACGGCAGCCCGGGCGCCATCGAGGCGAGGTTCCCGGAGAGGTAGAACTCCCGGGCTCCCCGGATCTCGAAGTCGCGGGCCGCCCAGGTGGCGATGGTCCCCGAGTCGGAGCACAAGATGGCGTCCGAAGAGGCGTGCTGGTCGATGACCTTCATCAGGTGCTGGGGCTGGATCGGCTCTCGCCGGTCCGCCTCAAGACCGGCCATCTCCTTGCGCCAAGTCGCCATGGCCTTTTGGGCCTTCTCGAGAAAGCTGCGGTCCGTTCGGCGCTGCAGGAGGCCGACGAGCGCTGCGAGCGTCGCCTTGGCGTCGCCTACGAGGGGGACC
>JAODBN010000383.1 GCA_025463965.1 Acidimicrobiaceae bacterium | reverse complement strand
CGTCTTTCCCTCGGTGGCCGAGCTGCTCGGGAAACAGCTGCGGGGGCGGCGCCCCGCCTCGAGCCTGGAGCTCGCCGAGCTCGCCCTCGAGGAGGCCAAGGTGGCCTTCGTGCCCGGCGAGGCCTTCGGTGCTCCCGGCTACGCTCGGTTCTCGTACGCGCTCGCCGACGACGACCTCGCCCGCGGGGTCGTCCGACTGGCCGAGCTGTTCGCCGAGGCGCGCTGAGCGATCGAGCTTCCGGTGGGCAAGGCGCCGTGACGGACGTGCGCCAGGACCGAGACAAGGGAGCACAACAATGGCAAGGATCCTCGTCACCGAAAAGCTCGCGGACAGCGGGCTGGAGGCGATGGCGGCGGCGGGCCATGAGGTGGACGTCCAGCTCGACCTGTCGCCCGAGCAGCTTCTCGACGCGGTAAAGGGCGCCAACGCCCTCGTCATCCGCTCCTCCACCAAGGTGATCCCCGAGGTGCTCGAGGCGGGCCGTGACCTCCAGGTGGTCGGCCGTGCCGGGGTGGGCCTCGACAACGTGGACGTCCCTGCGGCCACCCGGCTCGGGGTAATGGTCGTGAACGCTCCCGAGTCGAACATCGTCTCGGCCGCCGAGCACGCGGTGGCGCTGTTGCTCGCCCAGGCGCGCAACATCCCCCAGGCGCACTCGGCCCTCGTCGAGGGCCGTTGGGAGCGCTCCAAGTGGGAGGGCGTCGAGCTCTCCGGCAAGACCCTCGGGGTCGTCGGGCTCGGCAGGATCGGGGCGCTCGTCGCGCAGCGCATGCTCGCCTTCGGGATGCACCTCGTCGCCTATGACCCCTACACCTCGCCCGAGCGCGCGAAGCGCATGGGCGTGGAGCTCCTCTCGCTCGACGAGCTCGTGGCCACCGCCGATTTCGTCACGATCCACCTCCCGAAAAACAAGGAAACCGTCGGTCTGTTCGGAAAGGAGCTGTTCGCCAAGGCGAAGCCGGGCATCCGTATCGTCAACGCGGCGCGCGGCGGGATCGTCGACGAGGACGCCCTTGCCGAGGCGATCCGCTCGGGCGTGGTGGCGGGCGCCGCCCTCGACGTCTTCGCCACCGAGCCGACCACCTCGTCGCCCTTGTTCGGGCTCTCCGGTGTCGTCGTCACCCCGCACCTCGGGGCCAGCACCGGCGAGGCCCAGGACAAGGCGGGAGAGCAGATCGCGGAGCAGATCGTGCTGGCGCTGCGCGGAGACTTCGTCCCCTATGCGGTGAACGTGGCGGCCCGGGGAGCATCGGAAGCCGTCAGCCCCTTCCTCGGGATCGCCGAGCAGCTCGGCCGCTTCCTCGCCGGGCTGTGCGAGGGTCTGCCGGACCAGCTCGAGGTCGAGTACGGCGGGACGCTTGCAGGTGAGGACGTCGGGATCCTCACGCTCTCCGTGCTGAAGGGCGTGTTCGCCGCCAGCACCGACGACCCGGTCTCCTACGTGAACGCCCCGAGGATCGCCGAGGAGCGGGGCCTCGTCGTGCGCGAGGTGCAGACCACCGCGTCCGCCGACCGGGTCAGCCTGATCACCGTCCGCTCGAGCGACCACTCCGTGGTGGGAAGCCTCATGGGACCGGAGGAGGCGCCGCGGTTCGTGCAGGTCGAGGGTCACCCCGTCGACGTGCCGCCCGCGGCCAACATGCTGGTGGTGCGCAACGAGGACCGTCCCGGCATGATCGGCGTCGTCGGGACCGTGCTCGGAGACGCCGGGGTGTCGATCGCGCACATGGCGGTCGGCCAGACGGCCGGCACGGGAGAGGCGCTCATGGTGATTGCCACGGATGCCCCGGTGGAGCTCGACGTGCTGGGCCGGCTGCGCTCGGCGCCGGGCATCACCGAGGTCCACCAGATCAGCGGGACCTGAGCCGAGGTCTTCCCCGATCGGTCTGAGCGCCCAGCCCGGGCGCCGCGATCAGCTGGCGCTCGGGCCGGCCTCCGGGCGCTCGGGGGTGGCCTGCGCTTTGGGCTGCTCGACCGCGGCGCGCTGGTCGTGAGCGTCGGCGTCCGGGTCCCCGACGGCCTGTCCCGCGCCGTCGTGATCCGTGTTGCGGCGGAACTGCGCGATCTCCGGCAGCGCCCCGTCGCCGGCGGGCCGCTCCGCGACGATCCGCACGATGTTCTCCCCGCGTTCGGGGACCGCGGGCCACAGCCCCTCGCTCGCGCGATGGAAGTCCTGCTCTCGCCGGGCGCGGCGCAACTTCGCCCGGCGACGCGCCAGTGCGCCAGCCCCGGCCGCCAAGCCGAGCGCGCCGGCGGCGAGGCCGATGCGCGTGGACGGAAGCTTCGGGCGCACTCCGAAGAGCTTGAACGGAAGCCGCAAAAGCTTCAGGGGAACGCGGACGCCGCGCGAGGAGGCATCCGGGCGAGCCCTACGGAGCCGCACGGGGATGCTCAGGCGGATGGCAGGCAGCTTCGGGCGAACCCGTGGGAGTTTCACGTAATCATCTCTTCCCCAGGAAGGGCGGCCACTACCGTCCTCGTGCGAGCCAAGCTACGACGTCCGGTGCCATGGCGTTTCCGCGTGCCAAGCACTGCGGTAGAAGGGGGCCTCCTTGACGCCGCTCGCCACCTCGGTCAGACTCGCGAGATGACCTCCAACCTGCGAGCGGCCGCGGACAGCCTCCTTCTTACGTAACGGCGAGCGCCCATTTGCGCTCGCCGACACCTCCTGTGCCCAGTGGGCCAGGAGGTTTTTTGTTGCCCACGCAGCCATTCGAAGAACGCCCCGCACCTCGGGGACGAAGCGCCACAGACCCGGACAACTCGACGAAGAGGACAGGACCGATGCCTCCGCCCAGCGTGACTCCCAAGCCGATGCCCTTCGAGCGTTATCGCCCGTACGAGCCGGTGGACCTCCCGGACCGCACCTGGCCGTCGAAGACCATCACTACCGCACCGCTGTGGTGCGCCGTCGACCTGCGCGACGGCAACCAGGCCCTCATCGACCCGATGGACCCCACCCGCAAGCGCCGGATGTTCGAGGCGCTCGTGGGCGCGGGGTTCAAGGAGATCGAGGTCGGCTTTCCCTCTGCCTCTCAGCCGGACTTCGACTTCGTCCGCCAGCTCATCGAAGAGGACCTGATCCCCGAGGACGTCACCATCCAGGTCCTCGTGCAGTGTCGCAAGGAGCTGATCGAGCGGACCTACCAGGCGCTCGCCGGGGCGCGACGCGCCATTGTGCACTTCTACAACTCGACCTCTGTCCTCCAGCGGAGGGTCGTCTTCGGGCTGGACAAGGCGGGGATAACGAAGATCGCCGTCGACGCGGCCCGCCGCTGTCGCGAGCTCGAGGCCACTCTCCCGGAGACCGAGATCCGCTACGAGTACAGCCCGGAGTCGTTCACCGGCACCGAGATCGACTACTCGGTCGACATCTGCTCCGCGGTGATGGACGTCATCGAGCCGACTCCGGAGCATCCGATCGTCCTCAATCTCCCGGCCACCGTCGAGATGTCGACGCCGAACGTCTACGCCGACCTCATCGAGTGGTTCCACCGCCACATTCCCCGCCGTGACTCGGTGATCCTGAGCCTGCACCCGCACAACGACCGCGGCTGCGCGGTAGCCGCGGCAGAGCTCGGCGTGATGGCCGGGGCCGACCGGGTCGAGGGATGCCTGTTCGGAAATGGCGAGCGCACCGGGAACGTCGACCTCGTGACCTTGGCGCTCAACCTCTTCTCCCAGGGCGTCGATCCGCGACTCGACCTGTCCGACATCGACGGGCTGCGCCGTGTCGCCGAGTACTGCAACCGCCTCCCGGTTCACCCGCGCCATCCCTACGTGGGCGACCTCGTCTACACGGCGTTCTCCGGTTCGCACCAAGACGCCATCCGCAAAGGCATGGCGGCGCTCGCCGACGACTACGCGATGTGGGAGGTGCCGTATCTGCCGGTCGACCCGCATCACCTCGGGCGCAGCTACGAGGCGGTCATTCGGGTGAACTCGCAGTCCGGCAAGGGAGGTGTGGCTTACATCATGGAGGTCGAGCACCAGATGATGCTGCCGCGCCGCCTGCAGATCGAGTTCTCCCAAGCCGTCCAGCACGTGACCGAGGACATCGGCACCGAGATCTCGCCAGCCGCGATGTGGGAGGTCTTCAGCTCGGAGTACCTGGGCGCCGACCAAGGCGTCCAGCTCGTGTCCCACGAGATCGCAAGCATCGGTGACTCTGACAAGGTGACCGCGGACCTGTCCGTCGACGGGTCCCGCGTCACGTTGACCGGCGAGGGAAACGGCCCGATCGCTGCGTTTGTGGCCGGGATCCGAGACGCCCTCGGCATAGAGCTCGACGTGGTCGACTACAGCGAGCACGCCATCACCTCGGGGGCGAACTCGCGAGCGGTCGCCTACGTGGAGACCGTCGACGGCTCGGGACGGACGCGCTGGGGCGTGGGAATCGACTCGAGCATCACGACGGCGAGCCTGCGAGCGGTGTGCTCGGCGGTCAACGGGCGGCGCAGGCTCGCCTGAGGTCGCGCCGGCTCAGGAGCGGATGTACCTGATCGGAATGAAAGGAAGGTCGCTGGACGTGAGGACCAGGCGGCCAACGGGACTGGCGAGCGGCTCGGCGGGCTGAGAGTGGTTGGCCTTCGCCGACCAGATCACGGTTTTCTGCGGCTGCGCTGACAGCGATGCTCTCCAGCTCTGACGTCTGGATACATGAGGTGTTCTGCCCGCTGCGCCCCCGCGGAGGAACGACCATCGCTCTCACTGACCCTTCTCAGCGCCGACGAAGCGGACCGTCCAGCTTGCACCTTATTCGCGCCTCAACGAGTCATGCACTTGGCTGCGCTGAACGCGAGGGCGCTGGTCTCGTTGGCGTGACCGAGACTCCCGGCTCGCCTACCGCGGAGGTGCGCTCAACCTCCGCGGTGCAGGTCAGGAGCAACATAGACCGCTTCCTCGAAACGAGTGTCGTCTCGAAGCGTGACCATGACGTCCCCCACTCGGGTCCAGCCGCAACGGTCGTAGAACGCATTGGCGCCCTCGTAGCGTGTCAATACATCGAGGACGGGCCAGAGGCCAAGTTCACGAGCTTCGGTGGACGCCGCGTCGAGAAGGTGGCGGCCAACGCCGGTCCGACGCGACATCGGCGCGACGAGCAAGCGAGCAATGACACCGAGGCCATCTTCCGGCAGGTCAAGCGAAGTGCTCGCGAGCTCCATAACCGGCCTCGATGAATGGCGGTGGAGAGCGACGTGGCCAACGATTAGACCGTCGTCCTCAGCCACCCAAGACATGATCTGGTCGTGGGAGATGAGGAAGGCGCGAAGGTCCCCATTCGGCAAGTAAGTGGGGTAGTCATCGAGTTGGTGGACACCCTTTGCAAGTCCGATCAGTTCGGGCAAGTCAGCATCGGCCCGGTGGCGAATCTCCACGCCGCAAGCATCGCAGGACTTCGGTACCCTCGGCCGGTATGAGCGATTTCGGCCCCCAAACATATGGTGAGCCGTGCCACGGGTGCGGCTTCTCATGGGGCCTCGACCCCTGCGACGCCATAAGCGTGGTCAAGGCCGCACCTGATGACTTTGCCGTCGTACTTGCCGGTGCGAGTGGAGCGGAGCGGCACCCGGACCTCATGTGGTCCGTGGGCGCCTACGTCTGCCACGTCGTCGACAATCTCCGAATCTGGGCTGAGCGCCTCGCCGGTGCACCAATTGGAGCCGATGCGACCGTCACCTCCTATGACAACGAACTACTCGCGAAGGCGCGGCGGTACGACGGCGTCGCGTTGAATGGAGCGCTCTGGTCGCTCCGCCGCGCAGCAGATGACTGGGTAGTAGCTGTCCGCGAAGCGGGGTACAGAGAGGTGGTCCTTGAGCACCCTGACCGTGGGACGCTGAGCGTGCTTGATGTCGCTCGAACGAACGCTCACGACGTTCATCACCACCTATGGGACGTAGTGCGCTCTTTGAAGGTGACTCCCTCGTGACGCCGGTTGTGTTCTCGACGGCGCGACTCGTGCTACGGGGTTGGCACGACTTGGACCGGGCGCCCTTTGCTGCGATGAATGCCGACCCGCTAGTCATGGAGTTTTTTCCGGATCAACTCGCCAGCGCGCAGAGCGACGCTCTGATCGACCGCTTCGAGGCGGAGCGAGCGGAACAGGGGTTCTGCCCGTGGGCCGTGGAGCTGGTCGACACGCACGAGTTCATCGGCTTCGTCGGCCTTCACTCGGTGCCGGACTATCTGTCATTCGCGCCTCGACTAGAGGTGCTCTGGCGACTCGCTCGACCCTTCTGGGACCAGGGGTACGCAACGGAGGCGGCGAGCGCTTCGCTCAAGTTCGGATTCGAACAGCTCGGCCTCGAAGAGGTCGTGTCGTTCACATCGGTTATCAACGAACGGTCACGACGAGTTATGGAGCGACTTGGCATGCAGCGCGACCCAACCGAAGACTTCGAGCACCCTCACGTTCCGGCAGGGCCGCTGCGGGCGCACGTGCTTTATCGGCAGAGAAAGTCACAGTCCCTACATCACTAGCCCCTGACCAGCACCGTGAAAGTCGGTTCACCTCCGCAGCGCTGAACGCAAGAGGGGACTCAACCACGAGTGCTGACCAAACCCAGCGGCGAGCCCGGTGATGCGGATCGCGGCGAGCTTGTCCGCCGCCTTCGCGTCGGCCTCTGGGAAAAGGTGCCGTAACGGTCGTACGTAAACGCCACGCTCGAATGACCGGCGCGCCAAGCGATCTCCATGGATCAACCCCGGCCGCGGCGAGCAACGCGACCCCGGTGTGTGGCGAGAGCCCGGTAGTGCCGACCACTGGACGCCGTACATTCGTTCGCCAATCCTGTGCGAGCCAGCGCCTCGCGCTGAGGTGTTGTGAACACGTAAGAGCGCGCGCAAAGCGCGCGCAAAGCGCGCGACGAGCAGTCACGAGTGCGCCGAGTGCCTCGCGCCGCTCGCGAACCTCCCAACCCCGACTTGCCGACCAAGGTGGGTGACTGGCGCCTCCCAGCCCTTATCCCTTCGCCGCACCGAGCCGGACGCGGGCCTAGCCAGGACGAACCCCTTCGGACCTAGAATTTCTCGGAAATCGCGCACACCATCTCGGCACTGTTGTGCCTCGGGGTTGCCGCATTGCCGTACCGGCTGTGAGCCCCGGTCTTGGTGTGGCGATGGACGGGAGTGTCCACTCGCTGAAATGGTGGGCAGATGGTTCACAACCTTGCTCTGGTTCTCGGTGGTGGTGGGGCAGCGGGAAATGCGTGGGAGATCGGAATCGTCGCAGGCCTCGCCGAAGCCGGGCTCGATATGACACAGGCCGCCGATTTTGTGGTCGGCACCTCGGCCGGGGCCACCGCGGCAGCGCAGGTGCGGAGCGGCATATCGCCGGCCGAACTGTTGGCCTCGGTGCTGTCCCCGCCGGTTCAACCGGTCGGACAGAACAGGGAACGGCCGCCGTCCCTGCCGATGGCCACGGTGTTCGAGCGGATGAGGGCCATCGGTGCCGCCGCCACCTCGGCAGCGGATCTACAGCGTGCGATGGGTGCCTTCGGCTTGGAGAGCGACTCCGTACTCGGAGCCGGAGCGGCACAGCGGCGCGCAACGGTCGCCGCTCGGCTGCCTCGCCTTGAGTGGCCGGACAGGCCGATGATCGTGGTGGCCGTCGACGCGCATACCGGCGAGTTGGCTGCGTTCGACCGCGAATGCGGCGTCGAGCTGGCGGACGCGGTCACCGCGAGCACCGCCCTGCCCGGTCTGGTCCCCACCGTCAGCATCAACGGCGCGCGCTACATCGACGGCGGCGTGCGTTCCGCCGACAACGCCGACCTTGCCTCGGGCTATGCGAATGTCCTGGTGCTTTCGCCGTTGGGTGGACGGAGCCAGACACCACCGCAAGCGGGCCAGTTCGAGGGTCTGCGCAGGTCACCGGAGTGGGGCACAGACCTGCTCAGCCAGGTCGAGGCCTTGCGCAATCAGGGCAGCCACGTCGAGGTGGTCACGCCGGACGCCGATTCCCGAGCCGCAATGGGCACCAACCAGATGGATCCGGCGACCCGCGTCCCTGCTGCTCTTGCCGGTTTCGCACAAGGCAAGCGGGAAGCGACACGCGTGTCGTTCCTCTGACGATTGCACGCCGACGCCCGGCGTGACACCGTCATCGGCGAAGAGCCGATTTGTGTGCGGAACCCGTACGCATGTGCCAGCTCTTGCGCGGCTGCTCGTCGGTGGTCCAACTCGGTCTGGACCCGGCGGCGGGGATCTAGCCCCGCATGTCTACAGCGTTCACCCGCGTGGGGATGATCCGGACGACGACGCGGCGATCTCCTGGACCGTCGTGGTCGCGAAGGTTCGACCCGTACTTCTGGCCGACGCGCTCGGCGAAGCGGTAGTCGTCATCGGGAGTGACCTCGGCGTCTCCTCGCAGCTCGAGGTAGCGCTGGGGTGCGCTGAGATCGAGGATGAGCAGCGAGCACTGCGGCCGTGCCAAGAGGTTCTTGGTCTTCTGTCGGCTCGTGTTCAGCGAGATCGCGACCGAATCCCCCTCGGCGAGGAACCAGACCTCCGACAGCTGGGGACGTCCGTCGGGCCCGATGGTGGCGAGCGTCGCTACCTCGCTCTCCAACAAGTCGCGATGGGAATCGGGGATCTGGTTCATGCACCTCTCCTTTGCCGTCGCGAAGCTATCGGCGGCCCGCTGAGAGCCCGCCGTCTGCGACAGCGCGCGGGGACCGGGGCGCTCTCGCCTCAGCCGGCGAGCATCCCGCCGTCGACGATGATCGTCTGGCCCGTGACGTAGGTCGCGTCGGGCGAGACGAGAAAAGCGATGATCGCCGCGACCTCGTCGGGGCCACCCATCCGCCCGACGGGGATCCGCCGCTCGAGCGCCTGGCGGCTGGCCTCGTCGTGACCGACCCGATCCCAGTACGGGTCGTTGAAGGGCGTGTCGATCCAACCCGGTGCGACGCAGTTCACCCGGACGCTGCTGTCCGCGAAGCCGATGGCGAGCGATCTCGTCATCGCCACGATGCCGCCCTTGGAGGTGGCGTAGGCGACCGTGCCCACCCCGCCCTGGAAGCCAGCGGTCGACCCGGTGAGCACGATGCGGCCCGACGGCGAGCGGCGCAGGCTCGAGGCGGCGGCCTTGGCCATGAGGAACGGCGCGCGGAGATTCAGGGCCATCGTCTTCTCCCACTGCTCGAGGCTCAGGTCCTCGAGGGCCGCCTCGACGAGGAGCCCGGCGCAGACGACGAGGGCGTCGAGACGTCCGAAGCGCTCGAGCGCCGCGTGCACGGCGTCGGTCGGCCCCTCGAGGCTCGACAGGTCAAAGCGCCCCGCGGCACCCGCGCCGGGTGCCTCTTCCTCGCACACCGCCTTCGCCCCGTCGAGGTTCAGGTCGGCGACGAACACGTCGTCCCCGCGCTGGCGCAGCGTCCGAACGGTGGCCCGGCCGATGCCGGTCGCTCCACCAGCGATCAAGACGACGGCCACGGGCTCCTCCTCGATTTGTGCGTCCGGGCGCTCGCCGGGCGACCCCGCCGACGACCAGCTCGCGGCGAGTCCCGCCATCCTGGCCGGAAAGACCACTCGCATACGCGCTGGCCCGGGTCTTGCGGCGCAGTGGGTCGCTCGGTACCATCATCCTAAGCGGTAAGACAGCAAGGCAGGTCGCTGGACGGACCGCCGTCAGCATCGGGGTGACCGGTTACCTGCCGGTGCGCTCGCGCAGCCGCCGGTGCTCGGACGTTCGTTGGCGTGACAGGGCCCAGGGGCTCGCGCGATGCGACGCCCTCGACGTCCGCAGGGCGGGAGATCCCCGCGAGTGGTGACAGAAGGAGTTGGGAACATGGCAGAGCTCGACACCGAGCCCGTCGTCGT
>JAODBN010000382.1 GCA_025463965.1 Acidimicrobiaceae bacterium | reverse complement strand
GTGCGGCCCAACCGCGGCGGAGTGCCAGCCGGCTTTGCCAGCCCCACTTTCGCCACCACCGTCTTATACCTGCCGTCAACCCCTCCGGAAGCCGGCATGATGATCAAATGACGCGCGCCGTGTCAGGACTCATGCGCTGGCGAATTCGGGTCTCCGGCGTCGTCCAGGGGGTCGGCTTCCGGCCGTTCGTCGCCAGCCTGGCGACCGCTCGCGGGCTCCGAGGCTTCGTAGGGAACGACGGCGCCGGGGTCTTCATCGAGATCGAGGGCGCGCCGAGCTGCCTGGAGGAGTTCCTCGACGCGCTCAGCCAACAAGCTCCGCCGTTGGCGAGGATCGAGCAACTGGTTGTGGACCGTTCGCTCGACCTGGACGGCAGCGCGGAGTTCAGGATCGTCGCGAGCCGGCAGGGAACGGGCCACGACACCCTTGTCAGCGCTGATGCGCGGACCTGTTCCGACTGCTTGAGAGAGATGTCGGACCCCGGCGATCGACGGTACCGGTACGCCTTCACCAACTGCACCAATTGCGGGCCTCGTTACTCGATTGTGCGAGACATCCCCTACGACCGCGCCAACACGACCATGGCAACCTTTGTGATGTGCCCCCGCTGTCGAGGTGAGTACGACGACCCCCTCGACCGGCGCTTCCATGCCCAACCGCTCTGCTGTCCCGACTGTGGACCACATCTCCAGCTCTTGGACGGCGACGGCGATCCGGTCCCCGGCGATCCGGTCGAGGCGACGGCCGCGCTCTTAGGCGCTGGCCGGATCGTGGCGGTGAAGGGTATCGGCGGCTACCACCTCGCGGCGGACGCAAACGACGAAAGGGCTGTCACGCTGTTGCGTTCGCGCAAGCACCGTGAGCAACGCCCGTTCGCGGTGATGGCTCGCGATCTGGACCAGGCCCGTGAGCTGTGCGAGGTGGGCGACGTAGAGGCCCGGTTGCTCGGTGCTCCGGCGGCGCCGATCCTGCTGCTTCGCAGGCACTCTGGCGCGAAGGTGGCGCGCTCGGTTGCGCCCGGACGCGACGAGCTCGGGATCATGCTTCCCTACTCGCCCATGCACCACTTGCTGCTCGGCGCCCACGGAAGACCGCTCGTCATGACGAGCGGCAACCTCTCCGACGAGCCGATCGCGTTCGACGACCTCGATGCGAGCAAACGCCTCGGGACGATCGCCGACGCCCGTCTTACCCACGACCGGCCCATCCAGACGAGAGTCGACGACTCGGTCGTGCGGGTCAGCGGCGGGTACCCCGCTCCCGTCCGTCGCAGCCGAGGCTACGCGCCCGATCCGCTCGGCCTGCCGTGGGAGTTCCCGCGAGAGGTGCTGGCGTGTGGGCCAGAGCTGAAGAACACCTTCTGTCTCGGGCGCGCTCGACACGCCTTTTTGTCCCACCACATCGGGGACCTCGAGAACTTCGAGACCTTCTCCTCCTTCACGTCGGGCATCGCCCACCTCTGCCGGCTGTTCGACATCCACCCCGAGGTGCTCGCGCACGACCTTCACCCCGAGTACCTGTCCACCAAATACGCGCTCGATCAGCACGGGGTGGACCTCGTCGGCGTCCAACATCACCATGCACACGTCGCGTCCTGTATGGCGGACAACGGAGTCGAGGGCCCTGTCATCGGGGTCGCCTTCGACGGGCTCGGGATGGGGACGGACGGGAGCCTGTGGGGCGGCGAGTTTCTCGTCGCCGATCTCTGCGGCTTCGAGCGCGTGGCGTCGCTCGAGCCGGTGGCGATGCCGGGTGGGGCGTTGGCAGTTCGCCAGCCGTGGCGCATGGCGGCCGCCTACCTCGAGCGCGCCGGCTGCGATTTCGCGAGTCTGGGAGTGAGGTCTCGAAACAAGAGCTGGGAGGACGTGCTGGCGGGTGCACGGGCAGGCCTCAATGCACCCATGACCTCGAGCATGGGAAGGCTCTTCGACGCGGTCTCCGCGGTCCTCGACCTCCAAGACACGGTTACCTATGAAGGACAAGCCGCCATCGAGCTCGAGCAGGTCGCAGCGCCCTGCGAGACGGGCCGCTACGAGGTAGCGGTGGCCGCAGGAATGCCGTGGCGCATCGACGCGCCGGGGCTCGTTCGAGCGGTGGTTGACGACCGCGCCAGGGGCACCGAGGTGGGTGTGGTCGCAGCTAGGTTCCACAACTCGGTGGGACGGCTCGTCCTCGACCTCTGCTGCCGCATCCGCGACGAGCGCGGGATCGGCGCCGTCGCACTTTCGGGCGGGGTGTTCCAGAACCGCCGATTGCTCGAACAGTGCATCGAAGGATTGAGCGCACGGGGTCTTCGAGTCATGACCCACCGTCGGGTACCCACCAACGACGGCGGCATCAGCCTCGGGCAAGCCGCGGTGGCCGGCGCGCTGGACCGCGCGGGCGGCGCTCGAGCACCAGGGGGCAGTTGACTGGGTGCTTGCGAGAAGTGGCCCCACTCTGGCCCGCTCTCTCCTCCAGAGACCGGCCGGGGCGCGCGTGGTTTCGGGGCGTTGCGCCGCGGATAGTCCGGAAAATGTGAAGGTGCTTCTGATCGTCCTCTGCTTCTTCGTCCCCTGGCTCGCCGTACTCATCAAAAAGGGCCCGACGATGGAGGTGGTCTGGGCGTTCCTACTTCAGCTGCTCGGGCACATCCCCGGTGTCATCTACGGGCTGGTGAAGGTCACCGAGGACTGATCGCCCGGCCCGGGCGCCACCTCCTGCCGCGATGCCCCTGCCAGCGCGAGGACCCTGCTTGAGTCCGACATACGGGCCCTCCGCCCCGCCAGATTCAGGAACGGAGGGCTCGGCGCCGGGCGGGCAGGTTCAGGGCCCACTCAGCGCGCGAACTGGCTACCCTGGGTGAGCTTTGGTAAGCCTCGGATGGAGAGATGCGCCTCCTCGGGCACATCCCTCAGCCACCGCGTCGAACTGCGCGTTGCAATCGGTCACTCCGAGCAGGACGCCGTCTGCCTCCAGCTCGTAGGTAAGGGCACTCAGTCGACCGGCCGAGAAGAGATCGAAGAAGGTCACTGCTCGCAGATCGAGCACGATCGTTGAGGCGCCGTTGCTGGCCAGCTGGCGGATCTGCGATGCGACCTCGGGGTAGGTGTCGAGGTCGATCTCGCCGACCAGCGCGACGAAGGCCTCCTCCCCTATGAGCACAACGGAGTCGACGACGCGGGGACGCACCGAGAGGGTACGGAACAGACGGGGTTCGGGATTGCTTGAGAACAGGTCTAGAAGTCGCCTCGGCGCTTCAGCCCGCGCCCGTCGCGCTGGGGCCCATCGTCAGCCGAGGCCGGCGACATCACTTCCGCGATGACGGTAGCGGTGCTCGGGGCGTCCCGTGGATCCATACCGGAGCGTCATGGTGATCCGTCCTGAGGCCTCGAGCTGCGCGAGGTATCGCTGCGCGGTCGCCCGGCTGACGCCGAGGCTGGCGGCCACCTCGTTCGCCGACAGCTCGGCTGCGTGTCGCGCAAGAAGCTCTTCGACGGCCTCGAGGGTGTGGCTCGAATGTGGAGAGCTCATTGATGCTCTCGGTGGACCCGCCATCGTCGCAAAGAGGCGATCGACGCTCGATTGGTCGTCGGCCTGCAGCGCCCGGAGCTGACGACGCATCTCGCGGTATGCCAACAGCTTCTCTTCGAGCGCCGGGAAGCCGAAGGGCTTGAGCAGGTAGTGGACCGCCCCGCACTGCATCGCCGATCGCACGCTCTTCGGGTCACTTGCCGCGGTGATGACGATCACGTCGACGTCACTGGCTCCGCTAGCTGGCTGGCGGAGCCGCTTGAGGACCTCAAGACCGTGGTGGTCCGGCAGATAGAGGTCGAGGAGGATCAGGTCCGGCTGGATCGAGCCGATACTGCTGGCGAGGGCCTCTGCGGAGTGGGCTTGGCCGACGACGACGAAACCGGGGACCTTCTCGACATAGGCGGCGTGGATCGACGCGACCCGGAAATCGTCGTCGACCACGAGGGTACGGATCACTGGAGGACCCCGGCAGTGGCGCCCACGCACCCAGGGAGCAGGACGGAGAAGACTGCGCCCTCGCTCCTGCCCACCTCGATGAACCCTCCCCGCCGCTCGACGATCTGTCGGACGAGCGCGAGGCCGAGACCGCGCCGGGCGCCCGACTTCGATTCCTTGGTGCTCCAGCCGTCGACGAAGATCGTCTCGCGGTCGGTCTCGAGGACGCCCAGGCCCGAGTCGCTCACGCGCACGAGCAGGTCCGGGCCGAACATGACGAACTCCACTTCGACAAGGCGCTCACCGGTTGCGAGGGCCGCAGCGTCGATGGCGTTCTCGATCAGGTTGCCGAGCACCGTCAAAAGGTCGCCCACCTCGACGAAGCCACCGTCGAAGCGCTGATCGGACGCGACCCGCAACTCCACGCCGCGCTCGAGCGCGACCGAGGTCTTGGCGAGGAGTAGCGCGACGACCATCGGGTCGACCAGTGTCTTCAGCAGGTAGTCGGCGAAATCGTTTCGCGTGCGCGTCACCGCCGTGACGAACTCGATCGCTTCGTCGTAACGGCCCAGCTCGACGAGGCCGACCAGGGTGTGCAGGCGATTCGAGAACTCATGCGACTGGGCTCGTAGCGCTTCGGTCAGACCGAGCACGGCATCGAGCTCACGCATGAGGCCTTCGGGCTCCGTCCGGTCCTGGAGAGTCACGACCCATCCGAGGCGGCCACGATTCTGGGCTCGGATCGGGATGCGGTTGGCGATCACGACCCGTTGCTCGAGGACGATGAGCTGGTCCGCGCCTTCTTGGCGCCCGGTGATCACATCGACGAGCCGCCCAGCGGGAAGCAGATCCGCCAAGGGCCGGCCGAGATAGTCGGGCGGCAGCCCGAGCATGGCGCGCGCTTCGTCGTTCGCCAACAGGATCCTGTAGTGGACGTCGAGGCCGAGGACGCCCTCGCGGATCCCGTGCAGCATCGCCTCTCGCTCTTGGAACAGCCCGGCGATGGCGTCGAGCTCGAGGCCGAGCGTCTGACGCTTCAGGCTGCGCGTCAGCAGCAGCGACAAGACGGCGCCGAGCGCCAGGGCGGCGAGCATGTAGGCCGCGATCGAGGGGATCTCGCTCACGAGGTAGTCCCGCACCTGGGCAACCGGGATGCCGACGGAGACCTCGCCGATGACACGGTGGCGGGGTCCGAAGATCGGTGCCTTGCCGCGCGCCGTCGGGCCGAGCGTGCCCGCCTGCAGCCCGACCCATGGTCGCCCGGTGCGGTAGGGCTCAGAGGACGAAGGCTCAGGATCGCTGTAGACGGGCTTGCCGATAAGCGCAGGGTTCGGATGCGAGTAACGGATGCCTTGCGCGTTCGTCACGACGACGAAGCTCACCCCCGTCGCTCGCCAGGCATTTTTCGCCATTACCTGAACGACGCCGTGCGGGTCGCCGGCGACCACCGCGTTGACGACAGACGAGGTCGAGGCGACCGTCTCGGCGACGCTCAGCGCCCGTTGCTCGTATTGATGGTCCAACTGGCCCTCTTGGTACCAGACCGCAAGCACGAACCCGGCGGTGAGGGTAAGTACGAGGACCGCTGTCTGAATCGCGAGGATGCGAGCCGAGAGGCTCCTGCGGCCCATGAAACGACGCACGCTCGGCACCCCCTACCGGTGTGGCCACTCCAGCTTGCGGACGAGAGCGTAGCCCAGCGGGGTCAGCAGAGAGCAACACCACCTGCGCAAAACGCACAAAACTCAAGGTAACGAGCGCAACTCTGGCAAAACGCCCCCAATCCAGGCGGAGGTTGGCGCGTTCAGTACCTTCACCCGGGGACGGGCGCAGGGGGCGCTCGTGGTGTCGATCGACATGGGCTGGCCGAGGACAACCGGTCGCCTTCAGGACGAGTCCGACGAACCGACCGGACCGCTTCGTGCGGGTCCAAGCGGGAATCGGCCTCGGGGAACAAGGGGGGAACTTGTCGCTGTTCTGGTCGTCGGTCGGCTTCGGGCTCGTGACTGCTTCGGTGCTCGCGATCTCGGCAGTCGGCCTCAGCCTCCAGTTCGGAATCACGAACTACATCAACTTCGCCTACGGCGACTACATGGCCCTCGGCGCGTATTTCAGCTTCGTGCTCAACAACGAGCTCCTCCACCTCAACATCTGGGTGGCCCTCGTCATCGGATCTCTCGGCATGGGCGTGCTCGCCGTGCTTTTCAACCGACTGATCCTGAGCCCGTTCGCCCGCCGCTTCAACAAGACCTTCTACGTCCTGATCGTCACGTTCGGACTCTCGTTGATCCTGTTGAACCTCGAATACTCGATTTGGGGCGCGGATGTCCGTTTCTACGCGATGCCGATCAACCGAGCCTTCAACATCGGCCCGCTGCTCCTTACGAAGAACCAGCTCATCGCCATGGGGATCGCCGTCGCGTTGATGCTCGGCGTGGCCGCCATGCTGAAGACGACGCGTCTCGGAAAGTCGATGCGCGCGATGTCGGACAACACGACCCTCGCCATGACGAGCGGCATCGACACCAAGCGGATCACGACGATCACCTGGTTCCTGTCGGGGACCCTCGCAGGCATCTCCGGGACCGTGCTCGGCATCACCGAGGGGAACCTGACCCCCGCCTCCGGCGAGCTGTTCCTGTTCGTGATCTTCGCCGCCGTGATCGTGGGCGGCGTCGGGAGCATCTACGGCGCGATGGCGGGAGCCGTGCTGATCGGGCTCGCGACGGAGATTTCGGCGGCCTTCATCAATCCCGCCTACAAGCTGGATACCGCCTTCGTCATCCTGATCCTCACCCTGCTACTGAGGCCGAGCGGCCTGTTCGCACGCCCAGGGAGGGCATAGCTCCATGACGTACTACGTCTTCACCCTGGTCTTCTTCCTCTTCGACTACTTCATCCTGGCCATGGGGCTCAACATCCAGTACGGCGAGACGGGAATCTTGAACTTCGCCTACATCGGGTTCGTGGCGATCGGTGCCTATGTCACCGGGGCGCTCAGCCTGCCGAGCTCCGCCGGAACGGGCCAGCACTACATCCTGGGCCTCAGCCTGCCCTTCCCGATCAACCTTCTGATCGGTGGGCTCGTCGCCATGGTCTTCGCGGTCGTCGTGGCCCTCATCGCGCTCCGTCGCCTTCGCACCGACTACCTCGCGATGGTCCTCATCTCGCTCTCGCTCGTGCTTTACGACATCTGTAACAACTATGTCC
>JAODBN010000342.1 GCA_025463965.1 Acidimicrobiaceae bacterium | reverse complement strand
AGTACCGTGTCGGGGTGCGTTTCGACCCCTACTCGGCGGCTCCCGACGCCTATGAAGCGAGCCTCGGCCTTGCCCGCCAGCTCAGATCGAGCCTGCTGGACGGTGGCCTTCGCTCCCTCGTCGAGATTCGAGCCTCTCAGGTCAACGGCTGCGCGTTCTGCTCGGCGCTCCACCTGAATGACGCCAGAAAGGCCGGCGTTCCCCAGGTCAAGCTCGACAGTCTGGCGGGCTGGACCGATTCGATTCACTTCAGCGATCAGGAGCGAGCGGCCCTTGATCTCACCGACGCGGTATGCCGTGTGGGGGACGGTCGCCGGGTCGGGCAGGCGACCTGGGCCTCAGCGCGGGCGCACTTCGACGATGATGAACTGGCGAATCTGCTCTTTCCTATCGCATTGGTCAACTTCTACAACCGCATCAACGTGGCGGTCGAGATGCCCGATGACATCGCCGCATTTGACGAGAGAACCCCCAGCACAGGGGCGCCAAAAGCCGTCGGCCCAACACCTCCTGACAGGCGTCACGGAGGCACGGTGGGCGTCGCGTAGGGGTTGAACATGTGCAACGGCGAGCTTCGGCTTCCAGCGCCGATATCGTCGGGCGTCGTGCATGCACTCGGGCTCGTGGCCTCGAGGGCGATTCGTTACCAGTGGGGTGTCGCCTGTCGGGAAGGGTATTGCGAAGCCTCGAACGGGTGCTCAGGAGACGGGGTGGGGCACTTCGCTGACGTGGGCTGCG
The DNA here is from genome assembly GCA_025463965.1 of Acidimicrobiaceae bacterium. GTDB lineage: Bacteria > Actinomycetota > Acidimicrobiia > Acidimicrobiales > Bog-793 > JAODBN01. The sequence continues at coordinate 3,054 of JAODBN010000342.1, read as the reverse complement.
ACGATGCGCCAGCGGTTCCCAAAGCGCAGCCAGGTCTGGGATTGGCGCCCCAGTGCCGGTCGGCCGGGATAGGAGAAACAGGTGCTCACCACGGCCACATCGCTTCCAAAGGTGGTGACCACCGTCTCGCTGAGCGTGCGCCCGGGCGGTAGGGGCGGCTGGGCCGCCCGCCATGTGGCGAGCTCGCCGGCCCCGTGCTGGCGGTCGTTCACGCCGAAGCGAACGATGTAGTCGCTTTCGGCGAAGCTTTGGGCGAGTACCTCGAGGTCCTGGGTCATCAGCGCGGCCTCGTAGGCGTCGAAGGCGGCTTTTACCTCGGCCACCACTTCAGCACGATCAATCTCCCAGCTCATTTCCTCAGTGTCGCTCAGCGTGTGGTGAGGACGTGCTCGACGAGCAGCCCCGCTTCCACGAGGGTGGCCTCTGCGCCTGGCCGCGCAGCAAGCTGCAGTCCCACTGGCAAGCCCTTGTCACCGCTGCGACACGGCAGGGAAACCGCCGGGCAGCCGGCGAGGCTCCACAGAATCGTATTGCGCGACAGACGAAGCAGATAGCGCTCGTAGTCGCCGCGTGGGGGGGCCACCACGGGAGTGGTGGGCCAGGCCAGGACGTCGCAGTGGGCGAAGGCAGCCATGGCCCGGCCGGACAGCACGTGGCGTTGGCGCTGAGCATCGAGGTAGTCGACCGCAGGGATTTCGAGCGCCGCCTGCAGCTGGTCGCGGACCTCTGGGATGCAGCGCTCGAGATCGGTGCCCTGGGAGCGGTGGAATGCGGCGGCTTCGCTTCGGCTGACAATCAGCCCGAGATGGTTGGAAAGCTCGAGGTCCGCGATGCCCGGCCGCTCGATCTCGAGGACCTGGCAGCCGGCGCCCTCGAGCAAGCCGAGTACTTCCGCGCAGGTCGAGGTCACCTCGGCCTGCGCGTCCGCAAGCACCTCCGGTACCACTCCGATCACAAGGGGGCGTCCCTCGGCGCCCCGGGTCGGCAACGCGGCGCCAGTGAGCACCTCCAAGAGCAGGCCGGCGTCGGCGACGTTGCGGGCGATTGGACCCAGATGGTCGATGGTCCATGAAAGCGGGACAATGCCCTCCGCCGGCACTCGGCCGAAAGTTGGCTTGAAGCCGACAACGCCGCAAAGCGCTGCCGGCACCCGAAGCGAGGCCCGGGTGTCGGTCCCGAGCGACGCAAGGCCGATGCCCACAGCTGTCGCGATGGCGGAGCCGCCGCTAGAGCCACCGGAGATCCTCGTGGGGTCGTGCGGGTTACGGCACTGTGGAGTCGCTACTCCGAGGGCGAACTCGTGGGTGGCCACCTTGGCGATCACTAACGCCCCGGCGTCGCGCAGTCGGGCAACCGAAGCGGCGTCGACCTTGGGGAGGTCGTCATAGGCGAGCGAACCGGCCCGAGTGGGTAACCCGGCCACGTCGATGATGTCCTTCACCGTGAGCGGGATGCCGTGCAGCGCGCCCCGGGCGCGTCCGGCGCGGCGCTCGGCATCGAGCACCTCGGCCTCGGCACGCACCGCATCCTCGTCGAGGGCGACCACAGCGCCGAGCTTGGCGTGGGCTCTGGCGGCCTCGATCGAGTCCTCCACGAGCTGGCGGGTGGTGGTCCTACCCTCTTCGAGCGCCACGATGGCCTCGGCCACGGTGGGGGCGCTCGTCGGAAGCGACACCGGGGCGACGCTCCCAGAAGCAGTCCGTGCTCTGCTCGCATGGGGCACTGAGTCAGAACGGACGGGTGCCAGGGCCAGGCGGAGCTCGAGGGGCGGGACGAGGCGGGGATCGGCGAGCTCGAGGGAGCGCAGGCGCTCTTCTGCCTCAACGACCGCACGCCGCGCCAGCGTGTCGACGGAAGAAGCCCTCACCGGCGCGCCACGGCGGAGACGCCAAGCTCGTCAAGGACTGTCAACAGGTTGGCGGACGGAGCGATGGCTCCGAAGACGCCGCCTTGCATCGTGACCATCTTGAGGGCGGCGGCATAGTTACCCGGATCAGTGGCCCCAGTGCAGTCGGAGAGCAAGAGGCACTCATACCCGCGATCGTTGGCCTCCCGCATGGTTGTGTGGACGCATACGTCAGTCGTGATCCCGGTGAACACGAGGTGGGTGATGCCCTTCGTGCGCAGCAAAAGGTCGAGGTCGGTAGCGTAGAAGGCGCCCTTCCCTGGCTTGTCGACAACCGCCTCGCCTTCCAAAGGCGCGACTTCAGGCACGATCTGCCACCCGGGCTCGCCTCGCACAAGGATCCGTCCGCACGGTCCGCGGTCGCCGATCCCAGCGCCGATGCGCTTCGAGCGCCACAACTTGTTGGGGGGACAGTCCGAGAGATCCGGTCGATGACCCTCGCGGGTGTGGACCACCATCGCCCCCCAGGCGCGGAAAGCCTCGAGCACCCGGGCCGTTGGTTCAAGGCCGTTGCGCGTGAGGCTGAGGTCGTAGCCCATCCGGTCGACGTAGCCGCCTGGGCCGCAGAAGTCCACTTGCCAGTCGATGCACACGAGGGCCGTCTGGCTCGCCGAGAGAGACCCGTCGTACGGCCACGGATAGGGCTCGGCCTCGATCCGGACGGCAGCGGAGGCGAAGTCGTCGTTGATGCTCACGAGAGCTTCCTTTCGGTCACGCGGCGTGCATCAGACAACTCGGTGAGAGCCGTGAGCACGTCGTTCGATTCAGCAAAGGCGCCGAAGATGCCGCCGGAGAAGCGGACCATCTCGCTCGCCGCAGCGGCGAGCTCCGGCACGAGCGGAATGGAGGCGTCTGGCACGAGAAGGCACTCGTAGCCTCTGTCGTTAGCCGACCGCAGCGTCGAGTGCACCGGCCCCTCGAGCCCCCACCCCGCGATGATGAGGTCGTTCCGCCCGAGGCGGCGGAGCAGGGTGTCGAGCGGGCTCTCGAAAAAGGCGCTCGTCCCCCCGGAGGCGATTTGGAGGTCGGGCTTCAAGAACCCCGCAGCCGGGGGCGCGAACGCGCCCCCGACTGCGGCCATGCTGGGCTCGACACCCCAGCGGCTCGGAGTCGCCGTCACCGCTACCACGATCCCGCCGAGACCACTG
>JAODBN010000366.1 GCA_025463965.1 Acidimicrobiaceae bacterium | reverse complement strand
GCATGTGGTTCGACGGGCCCTTCAACGGCCTCACGATCAGCGACGTGCGCATCCAGGACACGACCGCCGACGGCATCAACTTCGACGGTGGCATCACCAACTCCACCGTCCAGAACACCTTCGTGCGTAACACCGGTGACGACGGCCTGGCCATGTGGTCGTCTGGCACCGCGGACGCCAATGACGTGTTCACCCACGACACCGTCGAGGTGCCCGTCCTGGCGAACAACTTCGCCATCTACGGGGGCCAGAACAACAGCATCACGCAGAACTACGCCACCGACACGATCACCCAGGGTGGCGGCATCCAGGTCGGCAACCGGTTCGCGGCCGTGGCGCTCGCCGGGGTGACCACCATCGACAACAACACGCTGGTCCGCACCGGCACGCTTGACCCGAACTGGCAGTTCGGCGTGGGTGCCATCTGGTTCTATGCCTCTGACGGCGAGAACATGACCGGCACGATCAACGTCGACAACAACGAGATCATTGACAGCCCCTACGACGCCTTCGGCTTCGTGGGCGACTACATCCCGAACGCCACCCCGCCCGCCTACGCCATCTCCAACGTCTCCATCAACGGGGCAACCGTCACCAACGTCGGCACCTTCGTCGCTCAGCTCCAGTCAGCGGGCTCAGCCACGATGTCCAACGTCAAAGCGACCGGTGTCGGCATCAGCGGGATGATGGCCTGCGGCTACGGCATTGTGCTCACCCAAGGTTCCGGCAACAGCGGGTGGAACACCTCGGCGTGCACGTTCCCGCCCTTCAACATCCTCAGGCTGTCGACCGGGTCCATGGACTTCGGCCTGCTCCAGCAGAACCAGCAGAGTGCGACGCAAAGTGTCACGGTGACCAATCCCGGGCCCAACGCGGCGACGATCTCGAGCGTTGCGGCCAACGGCGGCTTCAGCGAGACCAACAACTGCCCCGCGTCGCTGGCAGTTGGTGCGAGCTGCACCGTCAACGTCAACATCACCCCGACAGCGATACAGAGCTACTCGGGCCTGCTGGCCGTCAACGCCAATACGCCATTTGCTCCGTACCTCGTGAACCTGAGCGGTGCCGTGTACAACCCCAACGGCAACCTTGCCTTCACGGCCACTGCCAGCGCTGACAACACGCTGGCCGGGTTCTCACCCAGCAACGTGAACGACGGCAACCAGGCCACCTACTGGCAGGCCGCCGGGTCGACGGGCAACGTCGAGCTGGCGCTCGCCGAGCCTGCCACCGTCGACCGCCTGGTGCTGGAGCTCCCGCAGGGCTGGGGCGACCGCCACCAGACGATCGGGATCGAGTCCAGCACTGACGGCACCACCTGGACGCAGCTGGTCGCACCCCAGGCGTACCTGTTCAGCCCGACCAATGCTGCCGGCAACAACGTGGTCAGCATCTCGGTCCCCGCGACCTCGATGAGCTACGTGAGGCTGGTCATGTCCAACAACGACGTCCAGGGAGCGCCTCAGCTCGCGGAGCTCCAGGTGTGGTCGCACTGATTCTCTCGAGCCTCCTCCATAGCGAGATGCACCGAACAAGCCGCCATAGGGAGCGCGTCGACCTCGTGTTCGCGCAGTCGTCCGGCGTTCTCGTCGGCTGCTCGTGGTGAGCGGAACGGACCTGGCCCCGCTGCGGCGCGTGCTCGTGACGGGGGCCTCCGGTCAGCTCGGACGCGAGGTGGTCGGCCTGCTGCGCGCGCAGCAGGTCGAGGTGACCGCGCTCGACCTAGTCCCGCGAGAGGATCTCGAGGTCGAGCGTCTCGTGGTCGGCTCGGCGAGCGATGTGACTGCGGTGCGCCAGGCAGTCGAGGGGACCGACGCCGTGGTCCATCTGGCGGCGCTCCGCGCCCCGGGGCTCGGTACGGCTGAGGAGGTGTTCTGCGGCAACTCCACGGCGACCTTCACCGTGTTGGAGCAAGCTGCCCAGGCCGGGGTGCGCCGAGCGGTGATCGCCAGCAGCTACTCGGTCACCGGTCTTCCTTTCGCTCCGCACAGGCGTCACCCGGCCTACTTCCCCATCGACGAGGAGCTCCCGCTCCAGGTCGAGGACCCCTATGCGCTGTCCAAGCAGGTGGACGAGGCGACGGCAAAGATGATGTGGTGGCGCCACGGCCTCTCGGTTGTCGCGATCCGCTTCCCCTACCTCGGGAGTCTGGCGGACACCCTGCCCAAGCGAGCGGCGAGAATTGCGGAAGATCCCGCCGTCGGATCCACGGAGGTGTGGAGCTACCTCGAGACGCGCGACGGCGCCATGGCCAGTGTGCTGGCGCTGGAGAAGGCGCCGGCGGGCTACCACGTGGTCGGGCTCGCTGCTCCCAACACGTTGGCAGCCGACGACACCGACACCCTCCTCGACCGCTTCCACCCGGACGTGCCGAGGAGGCGTCCATTCCGCGGGCGGGAGGTGGCGATCGACGTCAGCGCTGCCCAGCGGCTTCTGGGGTGGTCGGCTCAGCACGTCTTCTCGCCCGACCCAGGCTCTGTCTAGGGCCCGTCTCAGTATCCGTGCGAGCGCCAACTCGCCCACACGACCACGCCGCTGCTCCGGGGAGTCCCTCCGATGGGCGCGGCCGACCAAGGGAGTGCAACGCCGATGGACGCAGAAACAGGGAATGAAAGCGTGATGCCGACGCCGTGGGAGCCATGCGCGAGCCTTCCCGCCATTCGGATCACCGATGTTCAGGTGATCTGCACCGCGCCGCAAGGGATCCGCCTCGTCGTCGTCAAGGTGCGGACGAGCGACGATGGCCTCTACGGCCTGGGCTGCGCGACGTTCACCCAACGTCCCCTCGCCGTCGTCACCGCCGTCGAGCAGTACCTTCGGCCCTTCCTGCTCGGGCGCAATCCTGACGACATCACCGACATCTGGCAGGCCATGACCCTGAGCTCGTACTGGCGCAGTGGTCCTGTCCTGAACAATGCCATCTCCGGCGTGGACATGGCGCTGTGGGACATCAAGGCGAAGCGGGCCGGCATGCCGGTGTACCAGCTTCTCGGTGGACGTACCCGCCGCTGCGCCGCTGTCTACGTCCACGCCCACGGCCGAGACGTCAATGAGGTTCAGGCTGCGGTCGAGGCCCATCGCGCCCAGGGATTCCGCCACGTCCGCTGCCAGGTCGAGGTCCCCGGCTACGCCACCTACGGGAGCGGGAGCAGCGCTGCTCCTACCGCCCAGGCAACTGGCAGCCCTCCGCACCTCTCCCCGAACCAGGCATCGTGGGAGCCGCGGCCCTACTGCCTGCTCGTACCGAAGATGTTCGAGCAACTGAGGAGCGAGCTCGGGTACGACATCGAGCTGCTCCACGACGTTCACGAGCGGATCCCGCCGATCATGGCCATCCAGCTCGCCAAGGACCTCGAGCCGTACAAGCTCTTCTTTTTGGAGGACGCCTTTGCGCCCGAGGACCAGGAGTATCTCCGTCTGCTCCGTCAGCAGTCTTCGATTCCGATCGCCATGGGCGAGCTGTACGTCAACCAGGAGCAGTACGTCCCCTTGGTGCGGGACCGTCTCATTGACTTCATCCGGGTGCATCTGTCCGACATCGGCGGCTTGACGCCGGCAAGGAAGCTGGCGGTGCTCTGCGAGTTCTTCGGTGTCCGGACCGCGTGGCACGGTCCCGGTGACGTGTCACCTGTCGGGCATGCCGCCAACCTCCACCTCGACCTGGCGTCGTCGAATTTTGGGATCCAGGAGCTCACCTTGTTCAGCGAGCCTCTTCGAGAGGTATTTCCCGGCTGTCCGGAGATTCGAGACGGCGCGATGTGGTCGAACGATCAGCCCGGGCTTGGAATCGACATAGACGAGCGCCTTGCCGCCCGATTCCCCTTCCCAGAGCATCGGTTCAACGGCGCCTGGCCGGAGATTCGCCAAGCCGACGGCGCGGTGGTGCGACCCTGACTTGAGCGGTGTCGAAGCTGGGAGCGCAGAGCTCCTCGGCTCCCACGAAGGGGGGCCCTGGATCATTACCCGCTTCCGCCTGGCGCTGGTCAGACGGCTCATGTTCGCGGCCCTGTCCCAGCACTGGAGGCTCTAGCAGCGCATCGCGCCATCAGGACAGGGACAGGGAGGTCCCGTACCTACCGGATCGGCGAAAAGTCGGTGGGCTCCAAGAAGAGCGATTCGACGCTCACCGTGAGAGAGCCGTCGCGCTCGCTCTCGGCCTTGGCCAACTGCCATTCGGGATCGTCTCGGAAGGCGGCCCAGGCGGCGTCAGCCGCCGCCCGGCTGTCGTATGCACAGACGTAGACGAGGGTGCCCGTCGAGGGATCGTCAGGGTTGGGAGTCGACCAGAAGCCGACCACTCCAATGCCGTGCCTGGCGAACAGCCCCATGGTGTGGTCGCGAAAGCGGCTCAGGAGGGCCTCAAGCTTCCCGGGGGCGCCGTGGTAGGTGCGCAGTTCAAAGATTCGTGTGGTCACGGGTCCATTCTTGCCGCGGCGGGGGAGTGGCCGCTCGAGTAGCGAGCTCGCCGATACCAGCGGACCCTCGTGAGCCGCGGCGTCACAGGGTCTCTGTAGCGTTTCCTGCCAGATCGGATCACGGTGGGTAATCCCTCCATGGCCGCCAATCTCGTATCCCGGTATGGCTGAGCGGTCACTCGTCCCGCATGGGGCCTCTGCGTCGTTGGCACCTGGCAGAGCTGCGTCTACGAGCTGAAAGCCGTGAAGCGCGCGGAGCCGCGCTCCGCGGCGTTCCGCGCGCTCTTGACTGCTTCTCCGGGTGCATCGCATCAGCACCAATGGAGGGACTCAGCAATGAACGCCAAGAATGATCACCCAGAACTCCTCGAGAAACTGACGGAGGGCATCAGTAACCTCGCCTCGTCAGAGGAGTGGCAGCGCCACCTCGAGCTCCAGAGCCGGTTTTACCGCTACAGCTACGGGAACGTGCTGCTCATCGCCGCCCAGTGCCACGAGGCCACTCGGGTTGCAGGCTTCAACGCCTGGCGAACGCTCAACCGCTTCGTTCGCAAGGGAGAGAAGGCCATCTGGATTCTCGCCCCGATGGTCTACAAGAGCCCTGACGCCAAAGAACGCGAGGCCGAGCGGGTCATCCGAGGCTTCAAGTTCGTACCGGTTTTCGACATCGCCCAGACTGACGGTGAAGCGCTGCCAACGATCTGTAACCGCCTGGACGGCGAGGATCCTGGCGAGCACTACGCAGCGCTCCTTCGGGTCGCGTGCTCCATCGGCTTCACCGTCGAGGACCACGAGTTCGCTGGCTCAACGAACGGCGACTGCTCCCATAGTGAGCACCGCATTCGGGTCGAGCGCCGGAACGACCCCGCACAGCGGGTGAAGACGCTCGCTCACGAGATCGCCCATGCCCTCCTCCACGAGGAGTTCGACAGCAGGGCGCTCGCGGAGCTGGAGGCCGAGTCCACGGCATACGTCGTCTGTCAGGCGCTCGGGCTCGACTCCGGCAACTACTCCTTTGGGTACGTCGCAACCTGGGCCGGTGGCGGGGAGGAGGCGATCGCCGCGATTAGGGCATCCTGCGAGCGCATCCAGAAGTCAGCGTCAACCATCCTGCAGGCCGTCGAGCCTGCCGTCGAGGAGGCTGCGGCGTGAGCTACTCCTTCCTCTCTACTGGGGATTGACGCCGAGCGCGCTCCTAGTTACTCTTCCCATACCGCCAATGTAATCCATTACGTAATGGATTAGACGCGGACGGGGGCTCTGGCTATGGGGGTGACGTACGCAGACATCGCTAAGCGCTGCGGCGTCTCGACGGCGACGGTCTCGAGGGTCCTGGCCGGGAGCGGCTTCGTGCGGTCCGAGCTGGCCGAGCGCGTCCGTGGGGCAGCGATCGACCTGGGTTATCGGCACAACCAGGCAGCTCGGACGCTGCGCCGCAACCGCTCCGACACGATCGGCCTCGTGATTTCCGACGTCGAGCAGCCCTTCTTCGCTTCGATTGCCCGGGCTGTCGAAGACGAAGCCGCGGCGCAAGACCGACCTGTCCTCTTGTGCAACACCGATGAGGACCTCGAGCGGGAACGCATGTACCTCAACCTGCTGATCGAGGAGCGGGTCGCCGGGGTGATCGTTGCACCCTCTACCGAGGATCCGGAGGCGCTCGCGCCACTCTTCGAGGCCGGCATTCCGACCGTCGCCGTCGACCGCCGCATCAGCGGCGATCCCGTGCCGGCCGTGCTCGTCGACAACATCGCAGGAGCTCGGGCTCTTGTCGGTGACCTGCTCGCCCACGGGCACCGCCGTATCGCCGCTGTCACCGGGACGACCGAAGGAACGCCGAGCCGGGAGCGCCTCGAGGCATGCCGGGCGATCATTTCCGAAACCAGCGGGGCCCGGCTGTATGAAGCCGAAGGCAAGTTGCGCGACGCCATCGGCGTAAACCACACCATCGAGCTGGCGTGCCGCTTGGCCACCGAGCTGATGACGGATCGGCACGAGCCGCCGACTGCATTTTTCTGCGCGAACGGCATCCTCACCCAGGGGGTGCTCCAAGCCCTTCGCCGCCTCGGGCGACGGATGCCGAGCGACGTTGCCCTCGTCGGATTCGACGACCTGCCGCTGTTCTCGATTCTCGAGACGACGATCACTGCCGCTGCTCAGCCGACGGAGACCATCGGTCGCCGTGCCGCCCAGCTGCTCTTCCGGGCGATCGACGATCCCGATGCACCGCCCGAGATCGTCATCGTCCCGCCTGAGCTGCGCTGGCGCGATTCCTGCGGCGGCGGTCACCCGTCGTCCTGAATACGGCACGGGGCGGGCGAGTGCTCGACGAGTGATGTCGAAACGAAACGACCAACCAAAAGAGGGGGAAACCATGGTTCAATCCGAAGGTCCAACGACCAAGTCTCCGGTGATCAGCCGGCGGCGCTTCATGCAGGTCTCCGCTGCCGCCGGGGCCGCCGGCCTCGCGCTCGGCACCGGGGCGTCGGCCTCCACGAGACGGCCGCTTGCGAGCGGGACGAGCCTCAACGTCGTCTGCGAGGGGGGCGGTCACCTCGAGCTGCAATCAATCGCGAACTTGTTCAAGAAGCAGACCGGGCATTCCGTCAACCTGATCGAGCTTCCCTACCAGGGGCTGTACAACCGCATTTACAGCGAACTGTCGAACGGCAACGTCACCTTCGACGTCATCGCGGGAGACGCGATCTGGATCCCGACGTTCGCCAATGGGCTGCTCCCGCTCAACTCGTTCTTCACGCCAGCCATCAAGGCCGATCTCTTTCCGGCGACGGTCCAGGAGGCGCAGTACAAAGGGACGTTCTACGGCGTACCGCAGTGGACGAACGTCGAGATCCTCTACTACCGCAAGGACCTGTTCGAGAACTCGACCGAGCAGAAGAACTTCAAGAGCAAGTACGGCTACGACCTCGCGCCGCCGACGACCTGGAAGCAGTTCAGCGATGCGGCCCAGTTCTTCACCCGCTCACCTTCGTTGTACGGCACCGACGTAAAGGCGGACGTCGAGACCGAGTACCTCGCGACGGTGCTCCAGGCGGGCTCGCCGGGGGTCGTGCTCGACTCGAAGGGCAAGGTCATCATCGACAATGCGGCACACCTTGCGGCACTCGAGTTCTACAGCGGTCTGAACAACCAGTATCACGTCGCGCCCCCTGGCGCGGCGGAGGCAGGCTGGACGCAGGCGCAGACGCTCTTTTACGACGGCAAGACCGCGATGACCCGCTTCTGGGGCCACCTCTACCGTCAGATCCCAACGAGCTCGAGTGTCTACGGGAAAGTCGGGGTGGCGCCGATGATCGCCGGGACTGCCGGCGTCGCCGGCATCCCCGGGCCGTTCTACCTCTCAATTCCGAAGAAGAGCCCAAACTCCGCGCTCGCGCTCGAGTTCCTGCACTTCGCCTATGCCCACGGGAGCCTCGGCGCACAGTCGGGCCTCGGTCTCGCCGCCCGTATCTCGACGTTCAAGCAGTACGAGAACAAGAAGGGCTACGAGAACTACAAGGCGATGCTTGCCACGCTGAACGCTCCGCACACGAAGACGCGACCGCTCACTCCCGTGTGGCAACAGATCGTGAACACGGTACTGGTGCCGATGCTCCAAAAGTCTGTCGGGTCGAACCCCAACTTCCCCGCCCTCCTGAAGACGGCGAAGACCCAGGTGGAGACCATCGTCGGATACGTCTGATAAACGAGCGGCACGCGACGGACTGGACAGTTGCAGACCATAGAGACGCAAGGCGCGGCGGCGCGAGCCGCCGCGCCCGCGTCTGCCCGAGGCTCGCGGCGAGCAGCGAGGCGACGTGGAAGCGCGGACCGTCGGTTCGCCCTTGCGCTCATGGCGCCCGCCGCGGTCGTGCTCCTCGTACTCGTGGGCTGGCCGCTCGTCCGCCTTGTCGAGAACAGCCTGTACTCGGGCGGCTTGCTCCTCGGGGGCCGCCACTTCTCGGGCCTCAGCAACTACTCGGCGGCTCTCCGTTCGGGTGACATCCGCGCCGCGTCAGGCCGCACGGGACTGTACGCGCTCCTCGTCTTGCCGACCGAGATCGTGCTCGGATTCGCGATGGCCCTCCTCTTCCGAGCGGTTGGCGAGCGCTCAAGGCTCCTTCGCACCCTGTTCCTGTACCCGTTGCTCATCGCGCCGCTCGTGGCCGGGCTGCTCTGGCAATACCTTCTGGCGGCCAATCTCGGCATCTTGAACCAGCTGCTGTACCAGGTCGGGCTGATCCACAGCCCCTCGTCGATTCTCTGGTTGAGTAATCCGTCGATCGCACTCATCTCGGTTGCCATTCCCGACATCTGGTTGACGACCTCGTTCGTCGCCCTCGTCCTGTTTGCCGGCCTGCAAGCGCTTCCCGCCGACGTCTACGAGGCAGCGAGGATCGACGGTGCCAACAGCTGGCAGGCGTTCTGGCGGATCACGTTGCCACTCTTGCGACCCGTCCTCGCCGTTGTGGTCGTCATTCGACTCGTTGACGCGGTGCAAGCCTTCGCGGTGATCCTCATCGAGACGAACGGAGGTCCGCAGTCGGCGTCGACGACTCTCAGCCTCGACATCTACAACACAATGATCACCTACGGGAATACCGGTCTTGCTTCGGCGGCGAGCGTGCTCTTCATGGTGGCCATGATGGTGGTCGCCGCTATTGCCCTGAGGACGATCTGGCGCCCGGGCGCGGTGACCCGGTGAGCCGAGGACGGCGGATCGCCAGGTTCAAGCGGACGGTCCTGTGGGGATTGCTCGCAGTTGCCGTCATCGCCTACGGCTTTCCGTTCCTCTACCTCGTGCTGACATCGCTCAAGACCCCCGTGGCGGCGTTGCAGACACCGCCACAGTTCTGGCCGAGCCACTTCACGTTCGTGAACTACACGACCGTCCTTCGTCAG
>JAODBN010000351.1 GCA_025463965.1 Acidimicrobiaceae bacterium | reverse complement strand
ATCCCGACGGCATCGGCAAGAACTGCCTCCTCGACAGTGTTGCGAATGACGACGTCGCCCCTGAGTTCGTGACCCGACTCGTCCACGCTGATGGGAACGAACGAATCCAGTCCGAACTCAATGTCCTTGGTGGTCATCTTTTGTTTCCTCGCTTCCTGTGTTCCCGGAGCCGATTGCTGATTGACCGGTTTGGTCAGGGGGTGGCGGGCGTCGCCAGCTTCCCGCTTCGTGCCACTGTGCCCGGTCGATGCGTCTAGGACGATATCCTAGACAGATCATCATGGTGACAGAGCATCTTACCAACAACGCTTCTGGTCTCAGCTCGTATGATGGGGTGGTGGACGAAATTGCTGGCCACCGCGACGATGTTGGTGACGTCTCGGGCTGCCAGGACGCGTTGGCCGACGACCTCGGGTGGGGCTTGGGCATGATCTTTCGTGCCTATGTCAAGGCGGCGAACGCCGCAGTGGCCGACCTTGCTGGCGGGCCGCGGGGTTATCAGGTCCTTTCAGCCGCTGCCCAGGGCACGGTCGCCAGCCAGCTCGCCTTGGCCCAGCACCTTGGAGTCGACCGTACGGTCATGACGTACCTTCTCGATGACCTCGAAGCGGCGAGATTGATCGAGCGCCGCCCGGATCCGGCCGATCGGCGAGCCCGCCGAATCGTCGCCACTCAACAGGGTAACGAGCTCCTCACCAGCCTCAATGACCGCCTCCGGGCTGCGGAGGAGTATCTGCTTGCCCCACTTGGCACCGATAAGCGCGACTCATTCCGCGCCCAGATTCGCTTGCTCGCCACCCAGCTCGATGCCATCGACCCGGCTGACAGCCCGTGCGAGCTTGCCGATGGGGTGGACGCGGAAATACCCGCTTCTCGCCAGCGCGTTCAGCCAGCTAGATCGCGCTGATGCCAGCGCGAGAGCGGTCGCTCCTTTGTGGAGACCCGGCGCCGGCCCGGCGACATTGAGTAGGGCAGGGGCCGAGGCGGCTGCGTAGGCCGACGCCGCGACCAGCAGCTTCGTCGGGCTTGAGGCGGAGCTTTGCGCCCATGAGGCCGGCCCTGCCCCGAGGCAGATCAGCGCCGAGGCAGATCAGCGCCGAGGCCTGTAGCCGGGTGGGCTGGGCGTCCGCGAGCGCGAGGTAGGAAGCGATCTTGCCCGCCGAACAGGGGATCTTTGCCCGCTCGCGCGACAAGGCCACCGGCGTCGGTCCGCCGGTCGGCGCCACCGCGCCCGCGAGATCGTGCGACGGGTGCGTCGGGTCGCCTCGCTCACGTCCGGCGTGCCTGCGACGGTGAAGCGCTCGACGACCGAAGGGCACAGCTTCGGGTCGAGCTCGAGGTCGACTGAGGAACAAAGGCTCCGAGCTTGGACGAGGCGAACAGAGGGCCCGTGCGCGAGACGCTTGCGGCCGAGGCTACGGCTGCACCTTTTCCTGCGGTAGTGATTTCGCGTCGGCGGTGGTGAAGTTTGGTAGGGCGGCCATGATGCGCTGGAGCTCCGCGTCGTCGGAGATGCCTTGAAAGTCGTGGCGGGGGGTGTAGGGGCATTCGAGTTGGGCGATATCTTCACCGGTCAACTCGACGTCGAGCGATGAGATCGCGTCGTCGATATCGCTGGTCTTGCTCGCGCCCACCAACGGCGCCACGACCACGGGGTTGGTGCGCAGCCAGGCGAGCGCTATCTGGGCGCGGCTCACGCCGCGTTGGTCGGCGATCGCTCCGACCGCGTCGACGATCGCTCGGTCGCTGCGCTCGGTTGCCGGCGTGTAGAGCATGTCAGCGAAGCCATCCTCAGCGGAGCGCTCGGTCGCTCGGGCCTCGTCCCATCGGCGAGCGAGACGGCCGCGAGCCAACGGACTCCACACGACGGTGCCCACCCCTTCGTCGCCGCAGAGCGGCAACATCTCTCGTTCCTCTTCGCGGGCAAGGATGTTGTAGAGGTCCTGCATCCACACGAAGCGGGCCCAACCATGCTCATGCTGGAGGTGCAGCGCCTTCGCGAACTCCCAGGCATGCATCGAGGATGCACCGAGGTAACGCACCTTGCCCGCCTTGACTAGATCGTGCAGCGCTTCCAGGGTCTCCTCGAGCGGAGTGGTGTTGTCGTTGCGATGAACCTGGTACAGATCGACGTAGTCGACGCCGAGCCGGCGGAGGCTGTGGTCGATCTCGGTCATGATCGCCTTTCTCGACAGGCCCTTGCCGTTAGGTCCCGAGCGCATCGGGTGGCGCAACTTGGTGGCGATGACCACGTCGTCGCGAACAGCGAAGTCGCGCAGTGCGCGGCCGAGGATCTCCTCGCTGGAACCCTGCGAGTACATGTTGGCGGTGTCGAAGAAATTGACGCCCGCCTCCACGGCGTGCTGGATGATCGGCCGGCTGTCCTCCTCGCTCAGCGACCACACCGGGTGGCCGCGGCTCGTCTCCCCGTAGGTCATCGCGCCGATCGCGATGGGCGAGACGTCAAGACCCGTAGTGCCAAGCTTGATGTAGCGCATGCGAAGCCTCCTGTAATGTGAGCCTCTATCGGAGAGTTCTCCGTTTCTCCTACCGTACCGGAGAGTTCTCCACTTGACAACCTCCGACAGATTGAGCGCCGTGAGCACCAGGCACAGCGAGTCACTGACATCAGGGACGCCACGGCGAACCGACGCGCTACGCAACCGGGAACGAATCCTGTCGGTGGCCTATCGGGCGTTCAGCGACGACCCCGATGTCTCGCTGAACATGATCGCCAAGCTCGCCGGCGTCGGTCCGGGCACCTTGTACCGGAACTTCCCGACGCGAGAGAGCCTGATCCTCGCCCTCTACCGCCATGAGGTGCAGGCGGTGGTCGACTCCGTCCCCAGCGTCCTCGCGGAGCACGAACCCCTCGATGCACTTCGAGTGTGGTTCTTGCGACTCGCCGAGTACGTCCGTCTCAAGCACGGCCTCGGCGAAGCCCTGCACACCGCGGCCGCACAGGATGTGATCAACGAGACGTACGCGCCAGTCACCGCTGCGGTCGGTCAGCTGCTGAACGCCGCCGAACAGGCCGGACAGGTACGACCCGGCCTTGACCCGGCCGATATCCTGCTGCTCATGGGCTTCCTCTGGCGTGTGGGACCCGGCGAGTCTGGCCGTCGTCAGGCCGAGCGCATCCTGGAGATCGTCACCGAGAATTTGCAAACCAAGGCTTAGCGGCAGGGGGGCCGCCCCCTGCCGCTAAGGACAAGGCGAACCTCGACCTCACGTGGCTTCGTGAGGAGACGGTCGACGACGGGGTAGACGTGTCTTGCTTGCGGCCGAAATCGTCGACGATTTTGGAAGCTGCGCTCATGCAGTTCGCCGAGCTTGCATCGATGCCGCTAGTGTCCTCCGCCGTTAATTCGTTGTAGAAGTCGGCCGAGCTTTTCGAGGATCTGGTCGGCGGTCTTTGTCCAGATGAACGGCTTCGGATCGTCGTTCCATGCGTCGATCCAGGCGCGGATGTCC
>JAODBN010000329.1 GCA_025463965.1 Acidimicrobiaceae bacterium | reverse complement strand
CCGGCTCGACGCTCGGCACCCTCACCCTCAGCTCGACCGCCGGTTCCGGTTCGATGGTGGTTGGCTCCACGGTCACGGGCTTCTCGCTGATCGGTGGTCTCATCACCGGGGTGACGGGCAGCACGGTGACGCTGGCGAACGTTGCCACTTCGAGCTCCGGTGGGGTCACCATCAACCTGGCGACCGGCACGATCACGCTGCCTTCGGCCGGCACCGACCTCGTGGCCGGGTTCGCCCGGTTCGTCGGGCCGACGACCGGTTTCACGACTTACATCGCTGGTGACGTTGGTGGCCTCAACCTGAGCGCCTCGGGACCGAGCGACTCGCTCGGCTTTGGGGCAGCGACCTCGGGAGTCACCGTCAACTTGACCACGGCCACCTCCGGCAACGTGGTGGTAGCCGGGGGCACGGATGTCTACACGGGCATGAGCTCGGTCGCCGGAAGCCCCGGCAACGACACCTTCGTCCTCCCGGCAACCGGTCTTTCCGGGTTGTCCTTCTCCGGCGGCGGTGGCAGGGACACGCTGAACTTCGCGTCGGGGACCTCGGGCATCACCGTCAACCTGTCGAGCTCGACGATCAATAGCGTGGCCGGGAGCTCGGTCAGCGGCGCGTACACAGGAACCATCACTGGCTTCTCCAACGTGATCGGGACGCCGTTCGCCGACGTCTTCTATGCGAGCGGTGGGACCAACGTCATCCACGGCGGCGGGGGCAACAACACGTTCTATTTGGAAGGCGGGGTCGCCGTCATCGACGGTGGTGGCTCGAGCGGCAACACCGTCAACCTCTCCTCGGCATCGGGTCCGGTCACTCTCGACCTCACCGATTCCAGCTTCCAGAACTCCGGCGACGGAATGGTGCTCATCACCCCGGGCACCATCCAGAACGTGGTCGGCAGCTCGTCGTTCGCCAACACGATCCTCGGCGGGAGCGGTAGCGGGACGATCACGGCGTGCACGAGCGCGTGCACGGCCTCAGCGTGGCTCAGCGCAGGCACCGGCAACTACACGCTGGACGCCTCGCAAGACTCGGGCACGGTCACCCTCGTCGGCGGCCCCGGATCGAACGGCCAGACCACCGTGCTCAAGGGCGGCTCGGGTGCCACGACCTTCATGCCGGGCGCTGGGGCGGTGCAGATCCAGGCGCAGAGCGGATCTACGGTCACCAATACGCTTTCGTTTGCTGGGGCGCCGGCGGGGGTGGACGTCAACATCGGGGCTCAGGCCACCTTCACCATCTCGACCACCGAACAGAACCTCATCACCGCCGACGGGCTGACGGCGGTCCCGTTCGGCAACACCTTGCTGGCGGCGAACTCCGTCACCGGCGGCTGGGGAGGCACGGTCAGTCTCAGCGGCACCTTCACGAAGGTCATCGGGACCTCCTTCAACGACCTGCTGATGGGCGGTGAGAGCTCAGCCTCGCTTCCCTCGGTGGTGCTCGACGGCGGCCTCGGCAACGACGTGCTGATGGCCACGGGCTTCAACGTGACCCTCGACAGCGAGGGAAATGCCTACCTCTACACCGGCGCCGATTCCACGACCGCCAACTGCAGCGTGGGCTCGACCTGCACGGTGGACTATTTCCAGACCCCGCTCAACTCCTCGAACCAAGGCGTCCAGGTGACGCTCGGCTCGAGCCCGACGTCTCCGGGCGTCGCGAAGAAGCTCGGCGACAACGGAGTGCTGGATGTCCTCGCCGGGGTGTCAACGGTCATCGGCAGCCAGAGCGGCACCGACACCCTCACGGCGGCCGCAGCTAACCAGACGCTCGTCGCCGGCAACGGCAACGCGATCGCCTCCACGCTGACGGCCAGCGCTGCCGGCCACGACACGCTTATCGGTGGAGACCTGCCGGTCCAGTTCATCGCCAGCTGCAGGGCGTCCGCAACGGTCACCTGCGGCGGCCACGACACCATCAAGGCCGGGAGGAACTCGGGCAACAACCTCATTGACGCGCAGATCGTCGACAGCAGCGGCAACCCGGTGGCGGCCAACGACACGATTATCGCCGGCGGCCAGAATGACTTCATTCTTGGTGACCCGAGCGACGCCCTGAGTAATGTGAGCATTGGCAACGGTGCGGTCGTCCTCTTCAATGAGCCCGTCTTCGTCGACCTGAACGGCAATCAGACCTTCGAGCCAGCAAATACGAGGCTTCCTGCGCTCCCGGACGGAGACACCTAGATGACCACCGCGCTCGTCATCATGAAGACGCCCCAGCTCGAGATCGAGCCAGGGGGCGAGGCGGTCTGCGAGCTGTCGGTGCACAACGTCGGTGCGACCGTGGAGCACTTCGTCATCGAGGTGCTCGGGGACGCGGCCGAGTGGGCGATCGCTTCGCCGCGCGAGCTCGCCCTGTTCCCGAACAACCAGGGCGATGTCACGGTCACCTTCCGGACGCCGAGGGAATGGCACGTCGTCCCGGGACCCATCCACTTCGGCGTGCGCGTCGTCCCGTCGACCGACCCCGGGGAGTCGGCGGTGGAAGAGGGCGTGCTCATCGTCGCCCCCTACCAGAACATCACCGCCGAGATGATTCCCCAGGTGGCCAGCGGGCGGCGCGTCGGCAAGCTTGGCGTCGCCATCGACAGCCGATCGAACGTTGCCGTGCCCGCCATCATCCGGGGGCGTGATCCGGCCGACGTCCTCGCCATCAGCGTCCGTCCCCGCCAGGTCATCCTCCAGCCCGGCACCACGACCTTCGCCCGCTTGAAGGTCATCCCTCGTCGCCGTTACCTGCGCGGCCCGCAGCGCCAGGCACGCTTCAAGGTGACCGTGGAGCCCGAGCACGGCGAGATGGTGACGCTGGACGCCACCATGATCCAGCGCCCGCTCTTGCCGAAGGGCTCCCTCGTCGGGATCGGCGCCCTCGCCGCCCTCGCCCTCTGGTTCCTCTTGATCCGCCCCGCCGTGAAGAACGAGGCGGTGAGCGCGGTGTCACAGCCGCTCGCCGCGACCCAGAAGCAGGCACAAAGCGCCAAGGCGGCGAGCGCTGCGGCGAATGCCAACGTCGCGAAGGTGCAGACCAAGGTGGCCCAGCAGGGCGCCACGGTGTCAAGCGTGCAGAACGCGCTCACCTCGACGAGCTCGGCGACGACGACGACGAACTTCGTCACGACGACCACGTTGCCGGCGACGACGACCACGGCCGCGGCCACCACGACGACGGGCCCGACCACCAGTAGCAACGCGTCGTCGTCGTCCACCCCGACGACGATCGCCCCGACAACGACGTCCCCCACGACGACGACCACGACTCCGACCACTTCATCGGCGTCGACCACGACCACGACCACGACGGTCATCGCCGGCGCTGCAGCGCAGCTCACCGCCGGCGCTTTCGCAGGAGCGACCCCCGTCGTCGCCTCGCCGGGCGCCGACCAGCAGGGAACGCTCGTCATCCCCGCCGGGAACACCCTCCAGATCACCGATCTCAGCCTCCAGAACCTGGCGAGCGTTGCCGGAAGCACAGTCGAGGTTGGCGTCCAGACCCCGAGCGAGTCGACGCCGACCTACATCTTCGAGATGTCGCTCATCACCCTCGGCAATGAGAACTACCCGCTCAACACGCCCATCGTGCTCACCGCGGGGGACGCGCTCGTGGTGAACGTGGACTGTGCTCAGGGGGCCGGACAGTCGTGCAACACCAACGTCTCCTACATCGGGACGGCTCAGGTGAACGGCAAGGACAACAACTCCGGGCTCAACAACACGAGCACGAGCAGCTCTAGCGGGAGTGCCCCCGGGGGCGGGTAGCGGTTCAGTGGCTCAGGAGTCGAACCTTTCTTGAACCAGGACGAGCTGAGCGCGCTCGTCGGCGCGTCGCACGAGTGCTGGTCCACCCTGCGCTCGAGCGGGCGCGCCTGGGAGGACCGCCTGGTCACCCGTCAAGCACGCACTGCTCGCCAGGCTCAGTCAGAGCGCTCCAGCCGTGCCTCGCGTCTTCCCGAGCTACGGGGCGTCTCGGCGATCGAGCGAAACCAGCAATGGCGGCTCTGGCGTGGTGGCTTGCTGCTCGTGCGTAGCGAGTACGTGATCGGTCGCGAGGTCGTCACCGTTGTCGGTCAGGGCCCGCGCTGGTGGCGCTGGTCGCCGACACTCGGGGCCGCGAGCGGCGGCGGTGGGAACCGGCCGGTCGACCTCCTGCTCGGGCCGGTCGCCGCACTCTTTGACGGAGCGGCTCTGTTGCAGAACCTGGAGGTCGTCCAGCAGGCTTCGGGAACCGTCGCCGGGCGCGACGCTGTGGTGCTGCGGACGCGTCCTGCCGCCAGCCGTCCACGCGAGCGGTCCGCATTCCGCGAGGTCGGGCCGGGAGCAGATGAGTACCAGCTGTCGATCGACGCCGAGCGCGGCGTGCTGTTGGCGACTACGGCCTATTTCCAGGGTCACGCCTTCAGGACAGTCGAGACGAGCGAGATCGCGTACGACGAGGAGCTTCCCCCGAACCTCTTCTCACCGAACGCTCCGGCAGGCGAGCGGTTCGTGCCGCCCCGGCCGTCCCAGCGGCTCACACTCGAAGAGCTCGCCGCAGAGGTGCCCTTCGCCGTCGTGGTGCCCGACCCGGCGCTGTCCTCGGTAGCTCCGCACATCGCCCACTTCGAAGCGGACCGGCGCGGTCCCGAGCGTGCCGTGATCACCTGGCCGGTCGTGGAGCAGTCAGTGCGGGGACAGCTGCGCGTGGTGATCTCCTCGGACTTCGTGCCGGGCAGCGACGCGACGGTGTGGGAGCGCCAGAGCGACCTCGAGACGAGCGAGGAGCGTCACGGTGCCGTCGCCCGCCGCCGGGTCCGGGCACGGCTCGGGAGCACGGCCGTCGAGGTGGAGTCGAACGTGGTCTCGCTCGCTCGTCTCATCGCGGTGACCCGGTCGCTCGCCCGAGTCTCCCCGGCGGGTTCCTCTGCCGCTCGCGGTTCTCTCCGAGCCCTTCCACCTGTCTGATCCCCACGTGGGGACCAAGGCCCGTTCTCCGGCTGCTTACTCGACGAGGATCTCGAATTGACCGGGGTCTTCGATCGTGATGACCCCGCCCCAGTCACACAGGCAGACTGACAGGTCGTCGAGGGCGGGCAGTCCGCCCATCATCACCGTGTCGGCCCCAGGGAACCACGGGTCGGTGGTGATCGGGATGCAGGGCATCGGCGTCAGGACGCCGAGCGCCGCCGCGGTCGCGATGATCACCTCGGGGTTGAGCTCGCTCATGCACATCCCGAACGGCTCGATGTTGAGGAACGGGACGAAGTCCATGATGTTGGCGGCAGGCGTCGGGCATTCCACACCGGTGTCGGGAAGCACGTCGAGCACCGAAGGCATCATCCCGAAGGTGCAGCTCATGATCGCCCCTGCACAAACCTGGAACCCCACGCTCAAACCTCCTCGAGCCACGGCGAGCGCGTTCGAGACGGGCTGGCCGGGATCGGTCCTGATCGTAGTTCCAGCCGGGCCTGCGTGGGCTGGCTGGACTCGGAGTTCCGATCAGGACGGGCGGGGGACCGGGTGGGCGAGCGGGCGCGTCATCCGAAGGTCGGCCGGCTCGCCGTCCGGACGCGTGACAGAACCTGCGTCGGCGAAGCCGTGGCGCCGGTAGAGCGAGATTGCCGCCGCGTTGGTCGCGCGCACGGTGAGGACGAGCACCATCGCTCCTTCGGCTTCGGCCCAGCCGGCCACCGCCTCGACGAGCGCGTCGCCCACGCCCCGGCCGCGGGCGTCAGGTGCGACCCACAACGACAGCAGCTCCGCATCGCCGTGCGAGTCGGGTCCCGTCCCGCTCACCATCCCGCAGGGTCGACCACCGAGGTTCGCTGCCAAATTGCAAGGAACCTCGGCGAGCCGGGAGCGCCACCGGTCCTCGGTGTCGCCATCTCCTTGCCAGTCGGACAGGCGCGTGCAGAACGCGTGCGGGGACTCCGCCAGGGCAGCGAGACGAAGCTCACGCCACCGGCGCCACTGCCCGGGCTGCAGTCGCAGGAGGGTGACCTCCTGCCTCGTGCTCAGGAGACCGCTCGCTCGCTTTGGGCCAGCCGTCGTGCCGCCGGATCGGCCAGCCACGGGGGCATCCAACCGGTGTCCTCGGGGCTCAGGTCGGTGCCGGGTGCCACGATCGTGTCCAGCCGGTCGAGTGTGGCGTCGTCGAGCTCGAGACTCGCCGCGGCCAGCAAGTCGTCGAGCTGCTCTGAGGTCCGTGGGCCGATGATGGCCGAGGTGACGGCGGGATGCACGACCGAAAAAGCCATGGCGACGTGCGACAGCGGGATCCCGAGGTCGTCGGCGACCTCGGCGAGGCGACCCACCACCTCCAGCTTGCGCTGGTTGGCCGGAATGGATGGATCGAAGCGGTCAGGCATGCGCGCTGCCCGACCCTTGGTCAGGTCGATGTCCTCGGCCTTGCGATAACGCCCCGAGAGCCACCCTCCGGCGAGCGGGCTCCAGACGATCACTCCCATCCCGTAGCGCTGGCAGGTCGGAAGGACCGAGCGCTCGATGCCTCGGGCAAGCAGGGAGTAGGGGGGCTGCTCGCAACGAAAGCGCCCGAGGCCCCGCCGCTCGGCGGTCCACTGCGCCTCGACCACGAGCTCGGCAGGAAAGGTCGACGATCCGAAGGTCCGGATCTTGCCCGCCCGCTGCAAGTCGGTCAGCGCGGCGAGGGTCTCTTCGACGTCGGTCTTCGGATCCGGACGGTGGATCTGGTAGAGGTCGATCCAGTCGGTCTGCAGGCGCCGCAGGCTGTCTTCGACGGCCCGGGTGATCCAGCGCCGCGAGTTGCCCGCACGGTTCAGACCTGCGCCCATCTGGCCGTGGACCTTCGTGGCGAGCACCACCTCGTCCCTGCGACCCTTCAGCGCCACCCCGACGATCTCTTCGGACTCACCTTGGGAGTAGACGTCCGCGGTGTCGACGAAGTTGATGCCGGCGTCGAGCGCGGCGTGGATGATGCGGACCGAGTCCTCGTGGTCCGGATTGCCCCACTCGCCGAACATCATGGCGCCGAGGCAGTAGGTGGACACGTTCATTCCGGTCATTCCAAGGGGGCGATAGCGCACGGGCGTCACCCTATCGGGACACCTGGCGCTAGCTCCCGCGACGCGCTTGGCCGTGGACATCACCGCCCTAACTGCCTGATGGAGCCGTGCAAGATCGGCTGTGGTGGGCAAGCCCGTAGGCGTCGGTCCGGCGCTGCGGGGAGTTTTTGCCCGTTCCGGCGCACCGCCTCGGCCGTCCAATCGGAGCGGGGCGCCTCGGGCCGCTACCATCCCGGGCGGAACGTCTTCGCCGACAACACGGTGATGGCCTCCGGCCTGGTTGCCGAGACGGGAGGAGGTGGGGCCCCATGACAGTGAGCCAACCTCCTAGTACCCCCGCATACCTCGTGCTCGCGCTGCGCCGCACCTAGCGACTTCCCGGTCCCGGTCCACCTTCTGGTGCCGGATAGGCGGTGGTGCGAGCGTCCACCCCCGCAACCCGCCGGAGGTCGTCATGGCCCGTCCCCCGATCCCCACGCCCACCCGCCTCAGGTCGCGCCGCGAGCGGCGCCAACGAAGGCTGACCGCCACCCGAGCCGTCCGCGAGACGATCGTCTCGCTGGCCGGCCTTGTCGGACGCCCGGTGCGTCTTTTCGACAACAAGGAGGTCGGGGTCCTCGTCGACCTCGTGGCTCGCTTCTCCGGGGATCAGGACTATCCACCGGTCACGGGCCTCGTCATCCGGGTAGGTCGACGGGAGGTCTTTCTCGAGGCCGGCTTCGTGTCGGCGCTCGCCGCCACCGAGGTTGTGCTGCGAACCACCTCGGTGGACCTTCGCGACTTCGTGCGCCGTCCCGGGGAGGTGCTGCTCGCACGCGACCTGCTCGACCACCAGGTGGTGGACGTCGACGGGGTGCAGGTCGTGCGGGCCTCGGACCTGTACCTGGCTCCCGTCCAGGGCCGTATCCGCCTCGTCGGGGTGGACGTGAGCGTGCACGCGCTGCTCCGGCGTCTCGGTCCGGTCCGGTTCCGAGCCCGCCCGACCCCCGAGCGGGTGATCGACTGGGCAGCCATCCAGCCGCTCGGCGACGCGGCGAGCGAAGTGCGCCTGCGGATGAGCCACGAAGGCATCCACCGGCTGCGACCGGGAGAGCTCGCCGACCTCCTCGAGGACCTCGGGCGAGAGGCGCGTCACGAGCTGCTCGAAGTCCTCGACCCAGAGGACGCCGCCGACGCGCTGGAGGAGATGGAGCCGGGAGAGCTGGAGGCGCTGCTGCGCACCACCGAGCCCGAGCGTGCCGCCGAGCTCATCGCCACGATGGAGACCGACGAGGCCGTCGACGCGCTGCGAGACCTGGCGGGAGACGAGCGCGCGGAGATCCTCGCCGAGATGCCGGCCGAGCGGGCCGAAGAGCTCACCTCGTTGCTCGCTTACGACGAGCACAGCGCAGGCGGGATAATGACGACCTTGTTGGCGGTAATCGACGCGGACGAGACGGTCGCCTCCGCCGAGCAGCGTCTCGTCGAGCTGGCCGAGCACCGTGGCGAGATCGACGCCGTGGTGGTCGTCGACGCCTCGGGAGCCCTCGTCGGCGACGTGCCGTTGTTCGATCTGTTGATCGCGGATCATGCCCGGCGCATCGGCGAGCTGTGCGAGGACGAGGCGCCAGTGACAGCCGCCCCCGACACCTCGCTCCGGGACGTCGCCGTGGCCCTCATCGAGTCGCGACGCTCCTCGGTCCTCGTGCTCGACGGCGACCGACCGGTCGGACGGATCCTTGCCGACGACGTCGTCGACGCCCTGCTGCCAGAGCGCGGGCGGCTCCACTTCCCGAGGCTGCTCCAGTGAGGCCACTCGTCCCCACCGGAGCTCCCCGAGCTGAGCGGGCCATGCGATGAAGGAGGGCGAGACATGGCCCTCGCCGAGCGGGTGCAGCGCGCGGCCCGCCAACCCAGCGACCGGCCACGCCGACGGCCGGGGCGCAGGTTCTTCTTCTTCCTCTCGGTCGCGGGCCCTGGACTGATCGCAGCGAACGCTGGCAACGACGCCGGCGGCATCGCCACCTACGCCTCCGCCGGCTCCCAATATGGCTATCGGACCCTCTTTTTCATGGTGCTCGTCACCGTCGGGCTGGTCGTCGTCCAGGAGATGTCCGCTCGTCTGGGGGCTTTCACCGGAAAAGGGCTCGTCGGGCTGATCCGCGAGGAGTTCTCGGTTCGCTTGACGTTCCTCGCCGTTGCCAGCCTGCTCGTCGCAAACACCGGGCTCGTCGTCTCGGAGTTCGCCGGTATCGGCGCCGCCCTGCAGCTGTTCGGGCTCCCCTCGGAGGTCACGGTGCCCGTGGCGGCGCTCGCCATCTGGAGCCTGGTCGTGCTCGGCTCCTACCGTTACGCCGAGCGGGTCCTGCTCTTGTTGTCGCTCGCCTTCATCACCTATCCGATAGCGGTCGTCCTCGGCCATCCCCACTGGCCGACGGTCGTGAGCGACACCTTCGTTCCGCACCTGTACGCCTCGAAGGGCTTCTTGCTCCTCGGCGTCGCCCTGATTGGCACGACCATCTCCCCCTACATGCAGCTCTACAACGCGGCCGGGGTGGTCGACCGTGGCATCGGTCGGGAGGACTACCGCCTGGAGCGGATCGACACCGTGGCGGGTGCGATCTTCGCCGACTTGATCTCGATGTGCATCATCATCGCCACCGCGGCGACCATCGGCGGGCGTGGCCCGCTGACCTCGGCCAAGGAGGCGGCTCTCGCGCTGCGCCCGGTCGCTGGGCCAGCGGCTGAGGCGTTGTTCGCGCTCGGGTTGCTGGGGGCCTCGGCCCTCGCCGGAGCCGTCGTTCCGCTCTCCACCTCGTACGCGGTGGCCGAGGCGGTCGGGGTCGAGCGCTCGGTCTCGCGCCGCTTTTCGGAGGCGCCGCTTTTTCTCGGCCTGTTCACCGTGCAGATCGTCGTCGGCGCCGCGGTGGCGCTCCTGCCCGTCAACCTCATCAAGTTGCTGGTCGGGACTCAGGTGATCGAGGGAGTCGTCGCCCCGGTGATCCTCGTGTTCATCCTCGTTCTCGCGAACCGTCGCTCGGTCCTCGCCGACGCGGCCAACGGCCCCGTGTTCCGCCTCGTGGCCACGGTGGTGGTCGCGCTTGTCTCCGCCATGTCGGCCACCCTCGTCGTCTTCACGGTGCTCGGCTGGTTCGGCGTTGCCTAGAGAGCGCCAACGCCCGGTTCCGGCGTGCTTGCGGTTCGAGGAGTCCCAGGCGAGGCTGTAGGGCAATGACCAGCGGCGGATCCCAGGGCGGTCCGCCCTCATCGGTTCTCGCCGGCCGACCGCTGCGGGTCGCGCTCCTTTGCTACCGGGGCAACCCGCACTGTGGGGGACAGGGCGTCTATGTGCGACACCTGTCCCGGGAGCTGACCGCGCTCGGCCACGAGGTGACCGTCTTCTCCGGTCAGCCCTACCCCGAGCTGGAAGCTGGCGTGGACCTGGTCCGCCTGCCGAGCCTGGACCTGTATCGGGCCGACGACGCCTTCCGGACCCCTCGCCCACGCGAGCTCGCCTCGCCGGTCGACCTGCTGGAGCTCGCCACCATGTGGACCGGCGGCTTCCCCGAGCCCCGGACGTTCTCGATCCGGGCGCGAAGCGCCCTCGCGTCGCGCCTTTCCGATTTCGACCTCGTCCACGACGACCACAGCCTCGGCACGGGGCTGCTCCAAATGGTGGCCGACGGCTGGCCCGTGATCGCCTCGGTGCACCATCCCGTCACCGTCGACCGGGCGCTCGATCTCGAGCACGCCGCCAGTGCGTTCAAGCGGTGGTCATTGCGACGCTGGTACGGGTTCTCGGAGATGCAGTCCCGGGTGGCGCGCCGACTCCCGCGGCTGCTCACGGTCTCGGACTCCTCCAAGTCCGACATGGTCGTCCAGATGGGGGTGGATCCTGCCCGGGTCGGCGTCGTGCCCGTCGGCGTCGATCCCGCGGTGCACCGCCCCTTCCCCGGAGTGGTGCGCGTGCCCGAGCGGCTGATGACGACGGCGAGCGCGGACGTGCCGTTGAAGGGGCTCACCCCGCTCCTCGAGGCGCTGGCAAAGCTCCGCACCGAGCGGCCGGACGCGCACCTGGTCGTGGTCGGCCGGCTTCGTCCCGACAGTCCGTCGCGCGACGCCATCGACCGGCTCGGGCTCGCCGGGGCGGTCGAGTTCGTCTCGGGCGAGAGCGACGAGCGGATCGCCCGTCGCTACGCCGAGGCGGCCTGCGTGGTGGTGCCGTCCCTCTACGAGGGTTTCTCGCTTCCCGCCGTCGAGGCCATGGCCTGCGGGGCTCCGCTCGTGGCGACCACGGGAGGAGCGCTTCCCGAGGTCGTCGGGCGCGACGGAGAGCACGCACTGCTCGTCCCGCCGGGTGACCCTGGTGCGCTGGCGAGTGCGCTCGAGCGGGTCCTGTCCGACCCGGCGCTTTCCCGACGCCTCGGTGCGAAGGGCAGGGCCAGGGTGCTCTCCCGCTTCACCTGGGCGGCCACCGCCCGAGGAACCGTCGAGGAGTATCGGGGGCTGCTCGCGGCCCTGCCTCAGGTCCCGGGTCGACGGCCGGGGGAGCACGGCACGTGCTGACCGTCGATCTCGGGCGGGCCGAGGTCGGTCCCGGGCTGCGCGTCCTCGATCTCGGCTGTGGTGGGGGCCGCCACGCCTACGCGTGCGCCCGGGCGGGCGCCGATGTCGTGGCGCTCGACGCCGACCTCGGCGAGCTGGCCGTGGTGGGCGCGCTTGCCACGGCCACGGCCATGGCCGAGGCCGGAGAGCTCGAGCGCGGAGGCACCGTGTCCGTCGTGGCAGGCGACGCCAACGCCCTGCCGTTCGCGGCCGCCTCCTTCGACCGGGTGATCGCCGCGGAGGTGCTCGAGCACCTCGTCGACGACGCCGGCGCCCTTGCCGAGCTGGCCCGGGTGCTGTCGGCGGACGGATTGCTCGCGATCAGCGTGCCCCGGACGTGGCCGGAGGCGGTGAACTGGGCGCTCTCGCCCGAGTACCACCGGGTCGAAGGTGGCCACGTGCGCATCTACCGCCGCCGCCAGCTGCGCGCCCGCCTCGCCGCGGCAGGCTTCGAGATCGTGGGGACGCACCACGCGCACGCCCTCCACTCGCCGTACTGGTGGCTGCGCTGCCTCGTGGGAGTGGGTCGCGAGAACCAACGGCTGGTGGCCGCCTACCACCGCCTGCTCGTCCACGAGATCGTCCACCAGCCCCGGTGGCTGCGCATCGTTGATCGCCTGTCGAACCCGCTCGTCGGAAAGAGCCTCGTCCTCTACTGCCGGCGAGCGCCAGGCACGCTCGCCTCGACCACGTCCGACTCGCTTGTCGAGCCCGAGATCGAGCACGCCGAGCTGGCCGGCGCCGGGCCGCGCCGATGACCGTCGGGGCGCTCGTCGAAGGTGAGGCTCTCGCTGGCGCCGAGGCAGCCGACGAGACGGTGGCGGCCGACGGCGCGGGCACCTCTCGGGAGGGAGCGCTCTCGGACGAAGAGCGCCGGGCCAGCGCGGCTCACCTGCTTTCCGTGCAGGGCGATGACGGCATGATTGCCTGGTCTGTCGGCGACCGGGCCGATCCCTGGAACCACCTCGAGGGGGCGATGGCCCTCGCTGCGAGCGGGCACCCGGGCCCTGCGGTGCGCGCCCTCGACGCGCTCGCCGGGCGCCAGAGGCCGGACGGCTCGTGGAACGCTGCCTACCGCAGCGACGGCACGGTCCTCGAGCTGCGCTCCGACACCAACGGCACGGCCTACTTCGCCACCGCCCTGTTGCACCTGTACCTGTGCACGGGAGACCGAGCGCTGCTGGAACGGTACGAGGTGACCATGCTGGCGGCCCTGCGCTTCGTGCTCGCCCAGCAAAGGGTGGGCGGCGAGGTGCCCTGGTCCGATGCCGCCCCGGGCTCACCCGGCGATCTGGCCCTCCTCGCCGCGTCCTCCTCGATCCACGCCAGCCTGCTCTCCGGCGCCCGCTGCACCGCCCTTCTCGGGCGATCACGCCCGGAGCTGGCAGGCGCAGCGGCCCGGCTGCGCCGCGCCATCGTCGAGCGCCCGGACGCATTTGCCGACAAGAGCGAGTACGCGATGGATTGGTACTACCCGGTGCTCGGCGGTGTCCTCGGCACCGGAGCAGGCGCCTTTCGCCTGGCGCAGGGCAGGGCCTGCTTCGTGCTCGACGGCCTCGGGGTGCTGTGCCGCTCGGACCGCCGCTGGGTGACGACGGCCGAGACCGCCGAGTATGCGCTCTCCTGCCTGCGCGTCGGCCAGGGTGCCGAGGCGGCCCGGGCCCTTTCGTGGACGCGTCTGCAGCGTCGAGATGACGGCTCCTATCTGACCGGGCTCGTCTACCCCGAGCGCACGGAGTTCCCGGCCGGGGAGGCAACGACGTACTCGGCCGCGGCGGTCCTTCTCGCCGACGACGCGCTCGCCGGCGGCCCGACGGCGGAGGTCCTGGCCTCGCCGCTCGTCTAGCGGCGCAGGCGCACCGCCGAGCACGAGCTCGAGACGGCCGAGCCGCCCGGTGGCCGGGAAGGTCGCTTTCGCGCGCTAGCGGGCGTCGCGCACGAGCACCCGGAGACTCCCATGACCTGCCGCCACGTCCTCGAGAAACCTGCCGCTGGAAAGCGCATCCTGATAGCACTCGTAAGGAGGCTGGCCCCCTTCTGCCGGGTCGACGAAGACGTCGTGGAAGCAGAGGAACCCTCCTCGGGCCAGTTTCGGCGACCAGCCCCGGTAGTCGGCCCACGCGGGACCCTCTCCGTGGCCCCCGTCCACCAAGACGAGCGCCAGCGGGCCGCTCCACGCGGCCGCCACGCCCGGGGAGTCGCCGATCACCCCGGCAACGAGCCCCTCTGCTCCTGCCACCTCGATCGCCCGGCGCCA
Source organism: Acidimicrobiaceae bacterium (assembly GCA_025463965.1). Classification (GTDB taxonomy): domain Bacteria; phylum Actinomycetota; class Acidimicrobiia; order Acidimicrobiales; family Bog-793; genus JAODBN01. The sequence goes on along the minus strand of JAODBN010000329.1, from coordinate 4,187 downwards.
GGATGGAAGCGAGTCCATCCGGCCGGTCGCCGGATCGACGAGGCGGGGATCGTGGTGCTCCCAGCCTGCCTGCATCTCCTCGGATCCCCGATGGTGGTCGACGCTGAGCACGAGCGTGGCTGGCGCCCCCTCGGCGAGCGCCGTGGCGAGCCCGGTGGCGAGGAACAGCGTCGAGCGGCCCTGGTAGGCGCCGATCTCGAGCAGCGGTCCGATGCCGAGGTGGGCGGCACGCCTGGCGACCGCGCTGAGCGCGTCGCCCTCGTCGACCGGGAAAAATCCCGGGCACTGCATGGCGTGATCGCGCAGTCGGCGGGAGTCGCCAGTCATGCGACGGCGACCTCCACCGCGCTCCAGATCCCGAGACCGAGCAGCAGCACCCCCGAGATCCGGCGCATCACCGCGAGCGAGACGAAGCGGGTGAGCGTCCTTCCCGCAAGGACCCCGACCGCACTGATCAACAAGAAAGCGACCGCCGCGCCGGCGAACACACTGAGCGGGTCCTTCGAGCGGGCCGTCAGGTTGGCCACGACGACCTGAGTCAGGTCCCCGAACTCGGCAAGCACGATCACCCCGAACGTCGTGGCAAAGATCCGCAAGAACGAGCGCGTGCTGGCGCCCTCGACCTGTGCCTGCTCGGTGTCCTCCTCGCTCGCTTCTTCCTCCTTGCGCTCCGGCACAAAGAGCAACCACGCTGCGCCGAGCAGGAACAGTCCGGCGACCACGCCCTCGACGACCCGGTGCGGGGCGAGCGCGAGGAGCCTGCCCGCGGCAGCAGCGATCGCCGCCTGGAGCACCAGCCCCGAAGCGACCCCGAGCCACACCGGCAGCGCAGGAAAGCGCGAGCTCAACAGGACGGTCGAGATAAACGTCTTGTCGGGCAGCTCGGCCGGGAGCACCACCGCGAAGGTGGCGGCGGCAAGCCCTAGGTTCACGGTCGAGCTAGCGGCTCAACAACGGAGCCAGCTGCCCACGAATTCGTTGGGCGAAGCGCACGTTCACCTCGAGGCGCTCAAGGCTCTGGTCGACCAGCCGACGCCGGGACCCCTCGACCGCCTCGTCGCAGAACTGCCGGACCGCGGCCGCGTAGCGGGGCTGTCCGTTCCCGTCCAGCTGCGCCAGCCCCGACATCCCATCCAGCATCCGGTGGATCAGGTTGCTCGGGAACCGCGCCACCATCTCCTGGAACCGATCACGGATGAAGTCGAAGGCCGCGGGTCCCGCATCCCTGTTCGACAAGAGGGCCCCGAGCAGCAGCGGGGCGTTCTGGGAGCGGATCTCGGAAAGCGACAGCTCGAGGACCTCGCTGACGAGCACAGGGTCTCTCAGCCGGGCGAGCGAATAGAGGTGCCGAATGCCGTCCATCGGGTCGCGGGGCCGGCGGTAGCGGGAGAGCGTGGCGTCGAGCTCACCTTGGGTGGCGTACGCCGCCACCACGCCGAGCACGGCCGAAGCGAGGTCCGGCGCGAGCGGGTCGCCGTTTGCGTGGTCCGCCGCGAAGAGCTGGCGCGCCACGTGCAGCACCCCCGCGTCCTCGCCGAGGATCCCGAGGCTCGAGACGAGCGTGGAACGCAACAGCGGCGTCTGCTCGTCCTCTCCCTTCTGGGCCAGCCACCCAACCCGGGCGAGCTGGGGCTCGAGGAGCAGGCGCGTGAACTCCGACACGACGTCGCGGTCCTGCTCGGCGCAGACGAGGTCGATCAACCCGAGGGCGCCAGTAGCGAGCGACCAGACGTGCGGGTCCTGCTCGGTGCTGAGGCGCCGGAGGACGTCGAAGAATTCCGCGAGCCCACTTCGGCCTGCCAGGACCGTCGCCCACGCGTCACCCACGAGGCTGAACCGCTCGAGCGGAGGAAGTTCCTCAAGCTCCGCAAGCAGCGCGCTCTGCAGCGAGTGGTCGTAGGCGACGCGATAGAAGCCCGCGCCACCAGCGTTCACGACGATCGGGCCGCTTGGCATCGCGCCCTCGACGAGCACGGGCTTGTCGGTGAGGAGCACGCGGAGCGGCTCGTCGACCTCGCGTCCCGCGCGCACCGGCGCCGCGAGGATCGGCACCAGCCAATGAGAGCCGATCGAGGAGCCAGCCTCGCCGGTCACCGTAGAGCCGCTCGCCTCGGGCGGGAGGTAGGAGAAGGGCTCCTGGGCCAGCTGAACGGACTCGGCACCGTTCTCGCCGAGCGCCGTCGTGGCCGACACCAGCGGGTAGCCGCCCTGCAGCAGCCAGGACTCCATCACCTCGCGCACGGGCACGTCGGGGACCTCGGCGCCGATCGCGTCCCACAGGTCGGTGGTCTCGGTGTTCGAGTAGGCGTGGGCGGCGAGGTAGCGACGGACACCGGCGCGGAAGCGCTCGGGGCCGACGTACTGCTCGATCATCCACAGGACGCTGGCGCCCTTCTCGTAGGTGAGGGCGTCGAACATCGCCGCCGCGTCCTCGGGCTTTCGGACCGGGAACTCAACGGGGCGCGTGGCGTGCAGGCCGTCGATGCCGAGCGCAGTGGCCTTGCTGCGAGCGAAGCCGGTGAAGACCTTCCACTCCGGGCGGTAGTCGTCCTGACAGCGCAGCGCCATGAAGGTGGCGAACGCCTCGTTCAGCCAGATCCCGTTCCACCAGCGCATGGTGACGAGATCGCCGAACCACATGTGCGCCAGCTCGTGCTCGACGACCTCGGCCAGGCGCTCGAGCTCGGCTCGTCCCGTCGCCTCGGGGTCGGCGAGCAGGATCGCCTCCCGGAAGGTAACGCATCCAAGGTTCTCCATGGCTCCGGCGGCGAAGTCCGGAAGGGCCACGAGGTCGAGCTTCTCCGCCGGGTAGGCGAGCGCGAAGTAGTCGGCGAAAAACCCGAGGGCGTGCTCGGCGGCGTCGAGGGCGGGACCGGTGAGGTGCGCGCGGCCCGGTGGATGCGCCACTCTTACCGGAATTCCGCCGACGTCACGGGGCTCGGTCAGCTCGAGGGGACCGACCACGAAGGCCACGAGGTAGGTGGACATGGGGATCGTCTCGCCGAAGCGCACCCGACGCCGTCCTCCGCCGAGTTCCTCGACCGACAGCTCGGGGCCGTTCGAAAGGCCGATCGTCCCGGACGGGACGTCGAGCAGCACCGAGAAGGAGGCCTTGGCGGCAGGCTCGTCGAAGCACGGGAAAGCCCGACGGGCGTGGGTCTCCTCGAACTGGGTCGCCGCGATCACACGGGTCTCGCCCTTGTCGTCGACGAAGGTGCTGCGGTAGAAGCCGTGAAGCCGATCGTTCAAGATGCCGGAGAAGGTGCAGCTGAGGGTGTAGCGGCCGGGGGCGATCCGGGCCTCGCTCGCGAACGCCACCCGCTCGGTTTCGGCCTCGAGCGCCGCCTCGAGCGCGAGAGGTTCGCCGCGCTCGTTGCCGTCGCGGGCCCAGCCTCTCGTGAGGGTGGCGCCTCCGACGGCGAGCTCAGCAGCGTTGAGGACGATCCGGTCGACCTCCTCGAAGATCTCGAGCTCGATCTGTTCGCTCCCGGTGAAGGTGCTCTCGTCGAGGTCGGGGACGAGGTGGAGCTCGTAACGGCGGGGCGCGACGGCGCTGGGGAGCCGGTACGCGGAATCTCCTCCGTCGGGGGCCCCAGTGGCGGTGGCGTCTTCACGGGTGCTCATCGCAGCCGCAGGCTAATGGCTCCTGATCCGCTGCTGAGCACGCTCGGTCTCGCCCGCGACCGACGACGCTCCCCGTGGCCTGTAAGACGAGGCTGGGCGTGCAACGCGACGGGTAGCGTACGGCCGTGCCTGGAGCCCCTCTCGCTTCCCGGGGCGCCCCGTCGCCCCGAACCGACCCCGCGCTCGACGTGCTCTGCGTCGGGACCGCCCTCGTCGACCACCTGGCCTTCGTGCCCGACCAGCTTCTCGAGGAGCTCGGATTTGTGCGGGGCTCGATGAACCTGGTGGACGTGGCGACCTCCGAGCGCCTCCGGGCCTTGGTCGGCGAGGGTCGCCAGGTCTCGGGGGGCAGCACGGCCAACACTGCGGTAGGCGTGGCCTCCCTCGGCGGGAGCGCCTGCTTCGTCGGCGCGGTCGGTGACGACGTGGACGGAGACCGGTACGCGAGCGACCTCGAACAGGCCGGGGTCGAGCCGATTCTGGCCCGGCTGCCCGTCGGCCCGGGTGAGGCCGCCACGGGTCGATGCATCGTGGCCGTGAGCCCGGACGGGGAACGGACCATG